>JAYEKE010000213.1 GCA_034660915.1 Pseudomonadota bacterium | reverse complement strand
GATCCAGCCACAACCCTTTCCATCGGTACAGGGGCGGCGGATATTTGAAAATAGTCATTATATCAGGTCCTACGGCCACCGGAAAAACGGCAACAGCAATTTCACTGGCAAAGGATTTCGGAGCTGAGATTATCAATGCTGACTCAATGCAAGTCTATCGCTACCTGGATATCGGGACCGCGAAACCAACCAGGGAAGAACAGAAAAAAGTTCCTCATCATTTGCTGGATGTGGTTGAACCTGATGATCCCTATCATGCCGGCCGTTTTCAGGCAGATGCTGATGGGCTGATTTCTGACCTGTACTCTCGACAGAAACTGCCATTGATTGTCGGCGGGACGGGTTTGTATATCAAATCGCTATTGTATGGCCTGTGTGATCTGCCGGAAATTCAGCCTGAAATTCGGCAGCAGGTTCAAAATGAACTGAAAAAAAATGGGGTTGAGAGTTTATATCAACATTTGAAAAAGGTGGATCCCCTGGTTGCCGACCGCCTTGCACCTCGTGATCAGGCCAGGATTTTCAGGGCTCTGGAGGTCTATCTGGCCACCGGTCGTAGCATCAATTATTTTCAGGAACAGCATCGTTTCAGCCGACCAAAATATTCCTTTTTATACCTTTATCTTGCTTGTGAGCGGACGATTCTTCGACAACGGATAGCCAACCGGGTCCAGCAGATGATGAACCATGGTTTTCTGGATGAAGTCAGGAATTTGCTGGCTAAGGGGTATTCTCCGGAACTGAAACCTTTGCAAAGTATCGGTTATCGTCAGTTGATTCTCCATCTGCATGGAGTGTTGTCATTAGATGAAGCCCTGAGGCTGATTGTCAGGGATACCAGGCGTTATGCCAAACGCCAGAATACCTGGTTTTCAAGGGTTCCGGGGATAAAAATCGTTAATGAAAATGAACGCCAATATATTCCCCAACTGATTCATTCATTTCTTGCAGCAAAGGATTGCCATTGAAGAACATTATCCGCTTTCTTAACCAGTTGAGAGATTTCTTGAATGAGCGTCTGCATTGTTTCCGGGCTACGGAACATGCTTTCATGGTCATCATTGCGGTTATTATCGGCGTTATTGGTGGCTTCGGAGCTGTGGGAATCCAGTTTTCGATCAAATTTTTCCAGAAAATCTTCTGGGGTGCCTGGCAGCCTGATTTAGCTTATCTGCATGATCTGCCGGTGTTCGTGAAAATAGCGGTGCCGACTGGTGGCGGGTTATTGGTGGGTTTGATTGTCCACTATGTTGCCAGGGAGGCCAAGGGGCATGGAGTCCCAGAGGTTATGGAAGCCATTGCCCTGAAAAACGGGGTTATCCGGCCGCGGGTGGTGATTGCCAAGCTTTTTGCTTCGGCTATTTGCATTGGCTCCGGTGGTTCCGTGGGACGGGAAGGACCGGTTATCCAGATTGGCTCTTCCATTGGTTCTACGATTGGACAATTTCTGGGAGTAACCGCCCAGCGGGTAAAGATCTTTGTTGCCTGTGGAGCCGCAGCCGGGATTGCGGCTGCATTTAATGCTCCCATAGCCGGTGCTTTGTTCAGTGTTGAAATCATCCTGGGGGATTTCGGCGTCGCCCAGTTCAGCCCTATCGTTATTTCTTCAGTGATGGCGACTGTGGTTTCCCGTCATTTTCTTGGTGATTTTCCCGCCTTTGAAGTTCCCCATTATCACCTGGTAAGTGCCCTGGAACTTATTCCCTATGTCATCCTCGGTTTGCTGGCCGGCCTTGTTTCCCTGCTGT
>JAYEKE010000212.1 GCA_034660915.1 Pseudomonadota bacterium | reverse complement strand
GACAAATTTTTATTATTTCTCACAGAGACACGGAGTCACAGAGGGCAAATGACTCGGGTTCTCTGTGACTTTGTGCCTCTGTGAGAGTATTTTTATCTTTTCTGAAAACGTAGTCGAATGTTTACTACTAATCAACGTAAAGTCCTGATTATTAAAGGCTAATTGCTAACAGCTAACTGCCAATCGCTCAACTTAAGCTTTAATAATTTTAACCATCGGCTCAATCAGCGTAATACCTGAAATATGCCTATTTTGTTTACCTGTTAAAATAGAATTAATATGAGTTCCATTGCCTTGTTTTTTCCACCATATGGGTTCTTTCTCGTCCCAGCTGTCCAGGCGAAGAGTAAAGGGCATATAGAAAAAATTCTTACGACTCAACAACGATTTGGTCATCGGATCATGATCCGCTATGGCTTCAGCTGTGGCCACCCGCCCAACTTTAGAATGACCATGACCGGTAGCAATCGCAGCACATTGGGGATGAATCGCTTCTGTAATCCAGGCGTGACTAATTTTATCTCCGGAATTTGTTCTTATCTTTACCTTGTCACCTTCTCTGATTCCTAATTTCTTTGCTCGTGATGGATGTATCCAAACGGGATTTTCGTGTCGCAATTCGGCCAGATATTTACTGTTTGCTGTTTGAGAATCGAGAACATGCCAGGCAAAAGGAACCAGATAAAAACCGGTGTCGGTATAACTTTCCCGAGAGAAAGGCTGCGCAGCTCCAAGGTCTTTTAGCTGCAAATTAACCGACTGCGTTTTCTTCCCGTCATCGGTAAACACAAAAAAACCTACTTTTTTAAGATAATTCAGACCTCCAGAAACCACCAGAGCAGGAATCTTAGACAGCAGAGATTCAATATAACTTTCCACATTCTGATGGATAAACGGGCCTGAGACAGAATCCCCAATCAACTTCCGTCCCAGATCAAGGACAACCTGGTTGAATTCCCGGCCACTCTCAACCGGCGCTAATGAAGGATTAAAAAGCTGCAATTTCTTTACTTTTGCCTGCCGCAATAAGAGAATTTCATCAACCGGCCTGGTAACCGGTTGACGCAGGGACAGGCATTGCTGGTGCTGGTTCAATCGACGGCTGAACAAACCCCAGGTTTCTAGCTCCGTCGCCATGGGTAAAATTAAATCAGCATATTGTGAGGTTTCATTGATATGGGTATCGAAGGCGGCATAAAACGAAACCTGCAACTCATCCTGCAGCAGAGTATTGGGCCATTCTCCGTCATAGGTGTCAAATACCGGATTTGCCTGATACGATATCAACACCTGGGCTTCATTGTTCTCTTTAAGCTTTTGAAAAAACCAGCCGGAGGCAACGGAATTATCAGCCGAATATTTACTGGTCGTTCCAGCTATGGCTGAAGGATCATCATATTTTAAACTTCCCCCAGCAGATAAAGCCCCACATAAAACATTCAACATTTCGATGGCACAAGCATTTTCCCAGCCATTTTCAGCCTGAAAGACCTCATCGCCAAAAATAACCATTGTCGGCTGACGATGACTGAGTTGTTTAGCAATATCATCCAGAACTGTAGCTGCAATACCGCTCTGTTTACTCACAGCTGCTGGAGTAAACGACTTCAGGTGTACTTTCAGTTCCTCGATATTAATCCCAGCCTGAGAAACCGCTGCCTTATCATACCATTGATTCTCAACCATAACCTGAGCAATAGCTTTGGCAACATCACCATAATAACGTGGATGTACAGGATGCCAGGCCTCGCTTTTCCCCCCGGTTTGCGATAAACGCGAGGCTACGGTTACCATCTTCAGGCCGTTATTATTCAAGCCCTCTAACAATGACTTCACCTCGGTCACGAAAGCATCACCGGAACGAAACGGATCATCGGCAAAATTCAACAGATAACGACATTGACGAAAATTACGAAAACAGACAGAACGGCCATGGAGCTTTTCCCGGAAACGCTGCATAAATACTTGATTATCAGGCTCAACCAGGGTTACACGAGGGAAAAGTGATAGAAAAGACCCGGTCAATAATTCATCCTGCCCATTGATAAAAGCGAGATTTCTTCCCTGATTGTCATAAACCGGGGACAACTTCCGGTTTAAAACTTCATAAGCTTCATTCCAGGATATTTCCTGCCATTTTCCGGCGCCCCGCGATCCCACACGCTTTAAAGGTTTCAATAAACGATCAGGGTCATACAGTCGATCAAGTTGCCCATAGGCCTTGGCGCACAATTTCCCTCCGGCAACCGGGTGTTCATTATTTCCTAGAAGCATCTCTACCCGGTCACCTTCACGGTAGGTTGTTAAACCGCAATGATTGTCACAAAGTGAGCAGGTTGTCGGCCGAGGGTTGCGGTGCTTCCTCGTCGCTTTCGCCGATTGTTCATTCCAGGGTTTACGCCGCTTCTCAGCCAGTTTCAAACGATCCGGCAGTACCAGAGACGCGCCGCTCCAGGCTCCCAGTTGGATAAACTTTCTTCTATCAACTTTCACGGATCACTCCTACACCAAACTACATCAAAGGTAACGCCTGACCACCATAAACGGTAACAATACGCATCGCCAGGATGCCGATCATATTCATGATGGCAGCTAAAATCAGTAAAAAGTTACTCTCACGAAATTTTGGCACCATGACAATAATCAAAGGTATAACCTTGCCGATGAGATTTTCCAGAATCACAAAACCGAAAAACATCCTGCCAAACAGCATGAAATGGGCAACTTCCTGTCCTTCCAGTTTCGAATAAAGCAGGACGCTGTAATCACAAAAAACCAGAAAAAGATCAACAACAAGCAGCCAACCAAGGATTTTTGCCAAGGTGTGAATAAGATCATAATTAATTTCATGACTTTCAGTAAAGAAGCGATCACGAATCATGATCAACAGGATCATCATGGAAATACCTGAGACCATGGCTGAAAAAAGAAAGACTATGGGCATCAGGCCGGTATTCCAATAATCTCTTGCCACCCCGAGAGCCAGGATCCAGCCGGTATAGCCATGTACCGCCAAAGCCATCGGGATGCCAATAGTCCCGAAAAACTTTGTCCATTTTTTATTTCCCTTAAACATGAAAACACCATAAATAATTGAATTTATAGGGTATAACATGAGGAGGAAGGCGCCATAAGTCATTGCGGAGATTGGATTCAGATAGACAAAGTGGTTCCATACGGATTTGATCGGCCAGGCAACCTGCATTAAAAGAAATTGAGGTGCCAATAAGAGCAGAAGCACCGCGGCAACTACGCCTATTTTCCCAGCGGGCTTGAATTTTTCAAACCCAAAACCATAAGACAGGGTGGAAATCATAAAAGAACCAGCACTCAAACCAGTCAGGTAGAAATAGTAGGAAATCAAAAAAGCCGTGGTCGTCTGGTAGTGCACATCGAAAACTATTTTTCCCATACGAACTCAACCTCCCGCTTGATTTCCATAGTTGTCTGATCCAGACCAATATAATAAACCCTGGGCCCCGTACCCATATCGGTCTTCAAACCCTGCACAGCGCTGGTGGTAACCAATCTGGAAACTTCACTGTGAGAATCATTAAGATTACCGAAAATTCTGGCCGATGTCGGGCAGGCTTCAACACAGGCCGGCTGCAGACCTTCCTCCACTCGATGATAACAAAAATCACATTTATCAACGATGCCCTTTTGCGGATGGATATAACGCACTTCGTAGGGGCAGGCGGCCATACAATAACGACAACCGACGCATCGATGCGGGTCAACCATTACAATGCCATCCTCCCGCTGATATGAAGCATTGACTGGACAAACCTTTACACACACAGGATTTTCACAATGGTTACACAAGGTCGGCCGGAAAGCTCTAACAACTGCCGGGTATTTCCCCTTTTCTATTTCTTTCACCCAGGTACGCCACATGCCGAGCGGTACATCGTTTTGTACCTTGCAGGCAATCTCGCAGGTATGGCAACCAATACATTTATCAAGATCAATTACCATCCCCCAGCGGGGCAGCGTGGTATCTTTTTTTTCTTTAGACATAGATCATCTACCTCAGTTGATTAGGCAGTTACTTATTTTCCTGTTCCTGGTAAAACTTTGCAATCCGACGCAACCCCGCGTACAACCCCCAAAAAATAAGCAGCAGGATGATGATGGAAAAGAGAACACCATAAATATTACGCATAATCCAGACGGAATATTGCTGATCGTAATTGGGAAAGAGATGAAAACGTCCAAACATCAGGCCAGCCGGCTGGATCTTTTTTTCATGACATTTTTGACACGGGGCTTTAGTCAGTTCCTTCTCACCATGGGCGGCGTCGCCCTGGTGGCAGTCAACACAGGCATCCCGGGTAAAAGTGAAGCGCAAATCGGCCTTTCGGTGCGCCTGCACCCGAAAAGCGGCCAGATGACTGAACAGCCCCGTAACTTGCTCTTCTTTGTGACAACCTGAACAGGTCTGTTTTAAATTTCCTGAATTTACCGTTGACTGCGGCTTTTTAGCTCCCAGGGGATAATGGGTCGTATGACAGTCAAAACAGTTGGCGGCATCCTTTTTTCCGGCTATCAAGGCCTTCCCATGAACACTTTTCAAAAAAGATTCACCAACCATCTTTTTTGCCGGAATTTTAATCTTTTTCTTTTTAAGCTTTTCCCGGATGTGATTTGGATCCAGCCCCTCAATTTTGGAATGACAGGTCAAACAGGTTACCTGTCGATATCCGGTCCGTAAATGGGTTTTGTTGTCAGCCTTGTAGTGACAATCTAAACATTTCAGCTTTTTGCCATGGAGGGTCTGCATAAAGAGATCTTTATCAATAAAAAGTGACCGCAGCTCACCTTGAAGACCACCGGCACGCAAATTGGTTTCCTTATGACATTTAAAACAGTCATCGTTGGTAAGTTTCTTTTTCTCGACAGCCTGTCCAGGGACAGCAAGCAAGCCGATAAACATGACCGACAGCAAGAGAATCATTACATATCGACCATCACCTAACTTGGAGTACATTCTACTCACCACTGCCCTCCTTGTCTTGATCATTCTTGTGGATCATCACTGAGATTCCCGCATCAACCAATGGCTTTTTCCACCATTTCAATAATATCATAAACCTTAACATCTTCTTCACGGCCATGAGTTTTAAGCCCATCTTCAAACATAACCATACAGAAGGGGCAGGCGGTAACCGCAATCTGGGGTTCTTTTTCCAACACCTGGGCGACCCGTTCATCATTGATCCGCTTGCCGATGGTTTCTTCCATCCACATACGTCCACCCCCGGCACCGCAACAAAAACCTCGTTTCAACCGGCGATCCATTTCAACCAGGGTCAGGCCGGGAATGTCATTCAAAATGGCCCGCGGCTCCTGGAAAACCTCATTGTAGCGGCCAAGATAACAGGAATCATGAAAGGTCACCCGGGAGGGTAAAGCCTTCTTGAGATTCAGGCGACCGTCAGCCAACAACTGCTGCAGATATTCAGTATGGTGCAAAACTTCATAGTAACCGCCAAACTGCTGATAATCTTTTTTCAGCGTATTGTAACCGTGGGGACACATAGCCACTATTTTTTTGACCCCATAGCCATTCATTGTTTCAATATTTTCCATGGCCATCATCTGGAAAAGGTATTCATTGCCCAATTTTCGGGCTGAATCACCACAGCATTTTTCCTCGGTACCCAGGATGCCGAACTTAACTCCGGCATGCTGAAGAATTTTGACGAAAGAGGTAGCCACCTTTTTATAACGATCATCAAAGGAACCGGAACAGCCGACCCAGAGCAGAAATTCAACCTCGTTATCTTCAGCCAGGGTCTTTACTCCCAGATCTTTACACCAGTTTGCCCGATCGGCCCAGCCGATCCCCCAGGGATTACTGTTGTTTTCCATGTTTTTGAAAACCAACTGAACTTCAGTCGGAAAACTGCTCTCCATCAGTACCAGATTCCGCCGCAAGTCAACAATTTTGTCAATCTGCTCCACATACATGGGACAAACTTCCATACAGGCCCGGCAAGTGGTACAAGCCCAGATCTCATCTTCGGTCAGATATTCACCAATCAATGGTTTTTCATCATCGGGGATACCGTATGTAAGATCCTCTCCCTGGGCTTGCAACTGCTTAATCGTTGTCGCCTTATCATAGAGACAGCTCCTGATATCCTGAACCAATTTTTTAGGCGAAAGAGGCTTGTCGGTTAAAAAGGCCGGGCAATTATCCTGGCAGCGTCCACAACGGATACAGGCATCGGAATCCATCAACTGCTTCCAGGTAAACTGCTGGACGTGGGCAACGCCGAAACTCTCGGCATTTTCAATATCGAGGGCGGAAACTACGCCTTTCGGTTCCAGTGACCGGTAATAATTATTCAGGGTACCGGTAACCAGGTGCAACAGCTTGGTATAAGGCAGGGTGCCAATCAAGGCGATGACGGCATAGAAATGGAAACGCCATACCCATCTAATTGCCGTCGCATCAAACGTAGCTCCCAGAGTCGCAAAAATCCAACCAAGGACACTGCCAATCGGGGCAAAAATACTGCCATGAGGAGCAATAACCGCCAGACGAAAGCCTTCAACCATGAAACCTGAAATAAAAATGAAGAAAAGCCAGAAAATCAGCAGGACATCTTCGCTGCCCCGTTCATCCAGGCGGTCAGGTTTCACCACATATCGGCGATATGCTGCCATGCTGAGACCAATCAGGGCCAAGGTCCCTGTAAGATCAAGGACGAATGAAACAATGCCTGCGGCTACGGGAGGAAGGGTAAAAAAGAAGGCCTGGGCAAAAACAACAAAAAGGAAAGGAAGCAAAAAACCAAAAAAAATGAACAGATGCATAAAACCGGGATTGCCCTCTTCCAGCAGGCGATCATGGCCAAAAACCGATGAGAACATCAAGGCAAAACGTTGTGACCGGTCACCTGAACGATTTTCCCGCTCACCAATTTTCCAAATGGACCATTTCCTGGCAATACCGTAGATGAGGACCGCCGCAAAAAAAAGCAGGACCAAAACATCCAGAGAGTTCAACATAACAACAATCCCTTCAAGCACACTTTATTGAATCTGTCCCACAAAGAAACGAATTTGGTTATCCGAAAAGAATCGCCCTTACGAATGCAAATTCCAAGCCAAAATAAATTATATAATAAACAATAAAATGAATACACATTCAACTAATAGTGGACTCCATTTATCATATGAAAAAGCAGGCTGTCAAGAAAATATCCGCAGCCTGCCCAGCAGGGAATAAAACACTATGTATTCAGTTAACGTAAACTGATAAATGGAAAGCAAAAAAGATCAATAACTCTGTGAATAATACGTCGTGCCATTTATCACAAAGCTGAATTGTCTGTCAAGGAATTTAGCTTTAAAATCTCAAGATAGCTACCGTCGGGAAAGTGCACTGAAAGTAAAACTGCAGTGGTTAAGGAGAGAATAAAAAAAGCGGAAAACCTCACAATTCCATTGAGAGTTTTCCGCTATATTACTCAACTTTTTATTGGCCGGAAGACGATGACGGCACTGATAAAAATCAGGTCTGGTAAATATCGGTGCTGAAGGTTTTAATCCACTGACTGCGCAGGACTTCCTTGGCTGCCAGGATATCATCAACTTCAATAATCAGGATGGCATCATCACCTTTCACCGTGATAAATGGATAGAGGGTCGCAACATTTATTTTGCCTTCTTTTAAAGCCCGTAGAACCACGTTAAGACCACCTGGATGATCGGGGGTCCCGACAGCTATCACTTCACTGGTAGCCACATCAAAGCCATTGGACTGTAGAACATTCTTAGCTCGCTCAGGGCTATCAACGATAACCTTTACCCTGGGTGGATTTAATTCAGAACAAGCCATGACGCCCTTGATATTAATCTGCTCTCTTTCCAGGATATCACAAATCTGATTCAAACGTCCCGGTTTGTTATCTGTAGTAATAGAAAGCTGG
>JAYEKE010000211.1 GCA_034660915.1 Pseudomonadota bacterium | reverse complement strand
CAGAAAAGATAAAAATACTCTCACAGAGGCACAAAGTCACAGAGAACCCGAGTCATTTGCCCTCTGTGACTCCGTGTCTCTGTGAGAAATAATAAAAATTTGTCAATCTATAGACAAAGTCGAATATGTACGATTAGTATCAACACCCATTGGGTGAACATGTATAATATTAAACATCTTGTAATCATTGAGCTAATAGCTAAGTGCTAAAGGCTAAACGCTTAATTCTGGTAAAGCTTAAGTTGCTTGTATGCTTCTCAGATCGAGTAATATCCAGATGATATTCACTCAGGGGGAATATAGATGAAACTAGATTTTTCCTTTTTCAAATATCTGCCTATATGGTTGAAAACGAGTTTGGTGTTGTTGGTGTTGGCAGGTTCGACAGTTGGCTTTTTCTACATCGCCAGAATATCCAACACGGATGCAACCTTGTGCCAATCATGCCACCCAGTTATTTTCCGTCAGTGGCAGGAGTCGAAGTTTCACCCCCAAAAAGTGACTTGCCATGAATGTCACAGCCAGCTTCGGGGTCCATTTCCTGAAGCTGATGATAGCCTGATTAATCATTATCGCAGTTTGATTATTCCGGAAAAATTTAAGGCAGACAAACAGAGACTGAATGAAAACTGTCTTCAGTGTCATGAAGATATTCCCCAGCTAAAAGAAGTGAAAGAGACCAAAATTGTCAAAATATCACATAAAAAACACTTTAAAGGTAAGAAGGTAAAGATTGATAATTGTTTGGTTTGTCACTTTTCCATAACCCATGATAAATTTTCTATTGAAACTAATCGACCACGAATGCATGGTTGTTTTGCCGGTGATTGTCATAAGGCTGATCGCAAAGATGACAAGTGTGAATTATGTCATTTTGTAAAATTGGTTGAGACCGAAAAAATACTTGAAAAAACAAGTGCCAGATAGTAAACAAAATAGGGTTATGCTTGTCGCTGACCCTATTTTTATCTATCATACTATAACAGCTTACGTTAACTGATAATAACTCACGATAATATCCAGGCTTATGTGTCAACTGGTGCTTGATGAATCCGTCAGCATTACTTAAGGATCTGCGCGTACTCGACCTTTCCCGCTTGTTGCCGGGACCGTTCTGTTCTATGATCCTGGCTGATCATGGCGCCCGGGTTTTAAAAGTTGAATCTCCGGGTGAAGGTGATTACATCCGTTCCTGGGAACCCAAAGTTGATGATTACAGCGCTTTGTTTCTGGCCGTCAACCGGAATAAAAAATCTCTGACCCTGGATTTAAAAACAGAACAGGGTCAAGAGATTTTTTTTCGCCTGGTGCGGGAACATGATGTGGTGCTGGAAAGTTTCCGTCCCGGGGTCATGAGTCGCTTGGGGATAGATTATCATCGGGCCAAAGAAGCCAATGAGAAAATAATTTATTGTTCCATCAGCGGCTATGGTCAGTTCGGCCCGGAAGCTGAGAAATCTGGTCATGATCTTAACTATCTGGCTGAGAGTGGTGTTCTGCATACCAGTGGTTGCGCGGATGGCCAGCCGGTGGTTCCCGGCATCCAGGTAGCAGACATTGGCGGCGGGGCCTTGTACGCGGCAAACGCCATTCTCATGGCATATATTGCGGTTCAGCGCGGTGAAACCGGTGCTCATCTTGATATATCCATGACAGACGGTCTGGTTTCCATGTTTTCTCTGTTGTCGGCCTATTTTTTTGCCCAGGAACGTGATCCCGGCCCCAATGAAACTACATTTAATGGTGGACGGGCTGATTATCAGGTATACAAAACCCGGGATGATCAGTATATGGCCTTGGGGGCGCTTGAGGAGAAATTCTGGCGAAACTTTTGTCTAGCCGTTGATCGCCCTGATTTAATTGAGCGTCAACAGGGTGATGGAAAGTCTCAGGGTGAGTTGACGCAGGAACTGAAAGACATTTTTGTCCGGCGATCCAGAAAAGAATGGGAATTGCTGTTAGCTGGTAAAAATACCTGCTGCGAGCCGGTGGTCAGTTTCGGGGAAGTAACTGCTAATGAACATTTCAGGGCCCGGGATATGTTCTATGATCTTGACTTGCCCGATGGTGGCAGTATTCGGCAGTTGAATTCTGCCATTATGGTTGATGGGAAGAAACGTATGGATCATTGTTTTCCCCCAGGGCTGGGAGAGCATACTGAAGAGATATTACTGTCTTTAGGGTATTCGGCTGATAAAATTAAGCTCTTTCGGCAGCAGAAAATTGTATAAGCAATCAATAATGGATTAAGGGGGGAAGTAATGAAAGAAGTTGTAATTGTCAGTGCCGTGCGGACGGCCATTGGAACCTATGGTGGCAGTCTTAAAGATGTTTCTGTTGTTGATCTGGGAGCGACAGTTATCCATTCAGCGATGGAAAGAGCCGGTTTAAGGCCGGTAGCCGCGGATTCAGTTGTTTGTATGGGGCCGGACAAACTGCAGGGTAAAGGCTGTGAAATTGAAGAAAAATATAATTCCTGGGATGAAAGCCTGCAGCCGGTACATGTTGACGAAGTGATTATGGGTAACGTTGTTCCTGCCGGGCAGGGACAGAATACTGCCCGTCAGGCCTGTATCCATGCCGGCCTGCCAAGAGAAACGGGGGCATATACAGTTAATAAAGTGTGTGCTTCCGGCATGAAAGCAGTAGCCCTGGCTGTCCAGTCAATTGAAGCCGGGGAGGCGGAAGTGGTAGTGGCCGGTGGTATGGAGAATATGAGTCAGATTCCTTACGCTTTTCCAAAAGCCCGCTGGGGTGCCCGGATGTTTAATGCCGAGATGGTTGATTTGATGGTTCATGATGGATTATGGGAAATCTTTTATGGTTACCACATGGGGCTGACGGCGGAAAACATTGCCGAGCTTTATGATGTTTCCCGCCATGATCAGGATGAACTGGGCTGCACCAGCCATCAGCGGGCGTTGGCAGCCATCAAGAATGGGATTTTTGCCAAAGAGATTGTTCCGGTCATGATTCCCCGGCGCAAAAAAGATCCCCTTGCCTTTGATACTGATGAACGACCCATGGAAACTACTCTGGAGAAGATGGGTAAATTGGCGACGGTATTTAAAAAAGGAGGCACGGTAACCGCCGGGAATGCTTCCGGTATTAATGATGCCGCTGCTGCCCTGGTCCTCATGTCCCGGGAAAAAGCCGAAAGTCTGGGGCTGACCATTAAAGGGATTGTCCGTGGTTATGATTTCGGTGGCATTGACCCTTCATATATGGGGTTGGGACCAATTCCGGCAGTCAGGAAACTGATTGGCAAACTCAAGATGTCTCTTTCTGATATCGATTTTATCGAATTGAATGAAGCCTTTGCATCCCAGGCATTGGCCTGCATGCGTGAATTGAATCTCGATATGGACAAGACAAATATCTATGGCAGCGGTATTTCCCTTGGCCATCCTATTGGCTGTAGTGGTGCTCGCATTTTGGTGACCCTGCTGACTGCCCTGGAACAGAATGATGCCCATCAGGGTCTGGCTTCACTTTGCATTGGTGGTGGTCAGGGAGCGGCTATGGTGGTGGAACGGCCTTAGTCTTGCTGGCTTCGTAAGAACTCCATCGGTTTTATGGTTTTTTACGAAAACGAAAGCATCGAATCTTGTAATTTTGCATTATAAAGGAGAATAATTATGGCAATTAATACTTTTGGCGTTGTTGGTGCCGGTCAGATGGGCAATGGTATCGCTCAGGTTGCGGCTACCGCCGGCATGCAGGTTATCATGCACGATATCGCCGATGAGTTTGTGGCCCGGGGTATGAAAACGATCACCAAGAATCTTTCCCGCTCGGTGGAAAAAGGTCGAATTGCCCAGGAAGAGATGGATACCATTCTGGGACGGATTACCACTGCCACGGATTTAGCTTCCATGAAGGATGCTGATATTGTCGTTGAGGCAGCCACGGAAAATGAAAAGATCAAGCTTGATATCTTTGCCAAATTAGATGATATCTGCTCCGCTGAAGCAATACTTGCTTCCAATACTTCCTCGATTTCAATTACCAAAATTGCCGCGGCCACCAAGAGGCCGGGCAAAGTTATTGGCATGCATTTCATGAATCCAGTGCCGGTGATGAAACTGGTGGAAATTATTCGCGGTCTTGCCACAACTGAAGAAACTTATATTGCAGTCAGGGAGCTGGCTGCAAAAATGGGCAAAACCCCATGCGAAGCCAGTGATTATCCTGGGTTTATTGCCAACCGGGTTTTATTGCCGATGATCAACGAAGCAGTGTATTGCCTCTTTGAAGGTGTGGGCAAACCTGAGGATATCGATACGGTGATGAAGTTGGGGATGAATCATCCCATGGGCCCCCTGGCCTTGGCGGATTTGATTGGTCTGGATACCTGCCTGGCTATCATGAATGTGCTGCATGAAGGTCTTGGAGACTCCAAGTACCGGCCATGTCCATTGCTGAAGAAATATGTGGATGCCGGCTTTCTGGGTCGTAAAACCGGCCGGGGATTTTATGATTACAGCTGATAGCAAATGATGCTATAAGGGTGTATAGATTGGTGATCCTTGATAATGAATGAGGAGTGACTATGGATTTTTCCTATACTGAAGAAGAACGGATGATGATGCAGATGACCAGGGATTTTGCTGAAAAGACAGTAAAACCTCTGGCGGTGGAATCTGATCGAGAGCACAAGTTTCCCCGGGAAACGGTTGAGAAGATGGCCGCGTTGGGGTTGATGGGGGTTACGGTTCCTCCCGAATATGAAGGTTCAGGGATGACTAATGTCTGCTATTCTATTGCTGTTGAGGAACTTTCCCGTCATTGCGCTTCCACTGGAATTATAGTATCAGTTAATAATTCTCTGGCTTGTGAACCGGTAAAACTTTTCGGTACCGAAGCCCAGAAAAAGAAATATCTGGCGGACATGGCCAGTGGGCGTAAACTGGGCTGTCTGGGTCTGACAGAAGCTAATGCCGGCTCAGATGCGGCCAACCTGTCAACCACTGGCGTTTTGGATGGTGATGAGTGGATTATTAATGGCCAGAAGATCTTTATTACCAATGGCAATGAAGCCGATTATTGTGTGCTGATTGTCCAGACGGATAAAAGCAAGAAACATCGGGGATTGGCAGCTTTTATTGTTGATCTGGATAATCCGGGGTTCAAGGTGGGGACCCTGGAGGATAAACTGGGTATTCGTGGTTCATCCACTGCTGAACTGGTTTTTGAAGACTGTCGTATTCCCAAAGAGAATCTGCTGGGAGAAGTAGGCCAGGGATTTAAAATTGCCCTGGTAACGCTGGATGGTGGTCGTATTGGGGTGGCTTCACAGGCTCTGGGAATTGCCCGGGCGGCGATTGAAGATGCTACCGCTTACGCCAAAGAGCGGGTTCAGTTTGGCAAACCCATTGCCAATTTGCAGGCTATCCAGTGGATGCTGGCCGATCTTTCTACTGAATATGATGCCGCCCGTCTGCTGATCCATCGGGCAGCTTATTTGAAAGACCAGAAGCTGTCTTACAGTAAAGAAGCGGCGATGGCTAAGCTGATGGCTTCCGAGTTGGCTATGAAAGCGGCGACCAAGGGAATTCAGATTCTTGGTGGTTATGGTTATACCACTGATTATCCCATGGAGCGTTATTTCCGGGATGCCAAAATCACTGAAATCTATGAGGGAACCAGTGAAATAATGCGTTTGGTGGTTTCGGCTAACATTTTAAAATAAACCATAGATGAGGAGGTAGTAATTGTGAACATTGTAGCATGTATCAAACAGACCTTTGATACCGAAGCTAAGATCGTCATTGATAATGGCCAGGTATCAACCCAGGGAGTAAACCTGATTGTTAACCCGTATGATGAGTATGCTGTTGAAGAATCCATTCGCCTGAAAGAAAAGAATGGCGGTGAAGTGGTGGTGGTTTCGGTTGGCGGTGACAAAACCCAGGAGGCCTTGCGCTATTGTCTGGCCATGGGTGCCGATCGGGCCGTCCTGATTCAGGATCCGGCCTTGGAGCAGGCTGATAACCTTGCTTGTGCAACTGCCATGGCCAAACTGATTTCTCAGATGGAATATGATCTGGTTTTCTGCGGCAAGGAAGCGGTAGATGATGGCGCGGCTCAGGTCCCTTCAATGCTGGCCGAAAAGATTGATCTGCCCCAGGCCAATGTGCTTACAGCTTTCGAATTTGCCGATGGTAAGGTAACAGCTACCAGGGAAATTGATGGCGGCAGTGAAATCCTTGAAGTGCAGCTACCGGCAGTTTTTTCAGCCCAGAAAGGCTTGAATGAAGTTCGTTATCCGTCATTGCCCGGCATTATGAAGGCTAAACGTAAAGAGCTGAAAGTTGTCAGTCTGGCAGACCTGGAATTGAGTGCTGATGATGTAGCGGCAAAAACGGAGTTGGTTTCCGCTGAATTGCCATCGCCTCGCAAAGCTGGGCGGGTTCTTTCCGGTGAGATTGATGAAATGGTAGCGGAGCTGGTTAGCTTATTAAAAGATGAAGCCAAGGTCATTTAAAGGAGGAGACCATTATGAGTATCGTAGTATTTGCCGAACAACGTGGAGGAGCTTTACGGAAAATCACCTTTGAAGTTATCAGTGAAGGTAAACGTCTGGCTGCAGCAGCTGGAGATTCACTGAAGGTGTTGCTTGCCGGTGATAATGTCAGCGGCCTGGCAGATGAATTGAAAAAATTCGGCCCGGATGAAATCGCGGTAGTCAACAGTGATAAACTGGCCGACTATACCACCGAAAGCTATGCCGGAGTTCTGAGTGATTATGTCAAACAGGAAAATCCCAGTCTGGTACTTCTGGGACATAGCGCCATTGGTAAAGATCTTGCTCCCCGGGTGGCCGCCCGCCTTAATGCCGGGCTGGTTGCCGATTGCATAAATATTAATTATGATGGTGGTGATTTTTCCTTTATTCATCCCACTTATGCCGGTAAGGCGGTGGCAACCTATAAAGTGAATTCAGAAATCAAAATGGCAACTCTGCGTCCCAACGTTTTTTCCTTGGAAGAAGCTGATGGCGAGGCCGCGGTGGTAGATTTTACGCCGGAGATTGCTGACGCGCGGACAACGGTCAAGGAAGTGATTCAGCAGGCAGGTGATCGTCCGGAGTTGACGGAAGCTGATATTATCTGTTCAGGTGGGCGTGGTTTGGGTGATCCTGAAGGATTTGGCCTGATTGAAGAGCTGGCTGATGCTTTGGGGGCGGCTGTCGGTTCTTCCAGGGCGGCTGTTGATGCTGGTTGGCGTGGACACCAGGCTCAGGTTGGCCAGACAGGTAAAGTAGTCAGCCCCAATCTCTATGTTGCCTGTGGGATTTCCGGGGCTATCCAGCACCTGGCAGGCATGGGTTCATCCAAGTGCATTGTTGGGATTAACAAAGATCCGGAAGCCAATATTCTGACTGTTGCTGATTTTGGTATTGAGGGTGATCTTTATAAGGTTGTCCCGGCTTTGATTGAAAAACTGAAGGAAGTAAACGGCTGATTTGCCGGTTAATACAAGCTCACGATTAGCAGGATGATCCTGGTTTCCCAAGATCAATCCTGCTGATTGTGAGTGTTTTTTATAGAGGGACGGGATGGACTTTTCGCTGTCAGATGATGAGAGAATGGTACAGGAGATGGTCCGTGATTTTGCTCAGACTGAGTTAAAACCACAAGCGCCGGTTCTTGACCGGGAACACAAGATGAACCTGGATAATCTTGCCAGCATGGCTGAGCTGGGCCTGATGGGAATGAATATCCCGGAAACCTATGGTGGTTCTGAAGCCGGGGTCATTCCTTACAGTTTGTCAATGACTGAGGTTGGCCGGGCTTGTGCGGCCACGGCAGTCACCATGTCAGTTACCAATATGGTTGCCGAGGTAATTTGTACCTTTGGTACCGAAGCCCAGAAGCGTAAATATGTGCCGCTCCTGTGTAATGGTGAGTATTCCGCCGGTTCTTTTGGCCTGACGGAATCCATGGCCGGCTCCGACCTTGGGGGAATGAAGACCTCGGCAGTCAAGGAAGGTGATT
>JAYEKE010000210.1 GCA_034660915.1 Pseudomonadota bacterium | reverse complement strand
GGATGCGCCCGGGCAGCCAGATAATCACCCCCGAACTGCTGAAACACCTGTTCGTCAATCAGACTCAAAACAATTTTATCGGCCTGCACGTCAATAATGGCGCGGATAATCGCTTCGGCCTCAGCACCACCGGACCTGACCATATTTTTCACCCCGGCGGCCAACACCTCACTAAAAGCACCGTTAATCGCCCTGGCGGCGGCGGCCCGGACGTTTTCCACCGGATCGGTCAAACCACCGGCCAGGGCATAGACTCCCCGACCTAAAGGCAGCATCCCCAGGGCTTCATAGGCGGCAAAACGGATATTGGCATCATGGGGCTGAGCATGCAACAACTTGCGAATCGAGCTGATGGCACTGGCATCACCAATTTCTCCGAGAATATTCAGGGTGTGAATGATAAGATCAGGATCATCCTGCTGCAGGTTATGTATCAGCAAGGGCACTGCTTTAGCCCCAATGGTTGCCAGGTGTTTCTTGGCCAGATTGCGCAGGTAGGCATAGTGAGACTGCAGGGTTTCATTCAATTTATGCAGGGAGAGGTCGTTTTGCACCCGGGCAAAAATCTCTAAAATCATGGCATCCAGCTCGCGGTCTCCACCCATGCGCTCCGCCAGGCGCTGCAGGGCGGTGGTCGTTCCCACCTGACCCAGGGAGCGTACAGCCGCCAGTACCAGCGGCCTGATATCCGCGTAGAGAAACTCGGTAATCGCGTTCACCGCCGTCGGCTCGGCAATCTCACCCAAAGCATTCAACCCTGCTTTCAGCAGCCTGACGTCATTGGTCGAAGTCAAAAACTTCGCAATTGCCGGGACAGCCCTTTCCTCCCGAAGCTGGCCGGCTAACCACAGATAAATGACGGCTTCAGGAACCGGCGTCGCCAGCTTGGCGATTAGCACATTCGGATGATCTAAAACTTTGGTCAGCAGTAATTCCTTTAAGGTTGGATAGTTGTCGGTGATCTCCGGATGGCAATGGATCAGGTAGACCAGCAGAGGAATGGCGAAATCATCGTCAGTTTTACTGAGTTCAAAAAGCATGCGCTTCTGGGTCGCTGGGTCAATATGGGCGAGATGTTCAATTACCAGCCGGGCCTTGATCAGGTCCTTCTGCTGGATATTGAAAAGCAGTTCTTTCAGGGCTTCTTTGCTGTTCACTTTGGTCATGATTATTTCCTCTCAATCCTCGTCTCACTTTGGCGCGCCCAAAACAGACCCAGTCAAACAAAAACTTCCTGCCGTAATAAAATATTCCGGGTAGCCACAACCTCCTCAAACTTTCGTCAGATAAAATATATATTTTAGCCTTTTTCTGTTTTTCAGGGTTTCCCTCATTCGAATCTGACACAGTGACACAGGTGACACAGGGGACGTTCTTGACTTATTGACTTATCGACTTATAATATTATTCTTGCCAATGGTTCTCTCAAAAATAAGTTCGCGGAATTGGTTATTGGGACACCATCAGGGCAGGCTGCGAACCAAGAAGATATCTCCAAAAAAAGTGGATTGCAATTTGCCATTAAAGTTAAAATGGTGTCCCACATAATGGGTTTGATTTGCCTGCCTGTCGGCAGACAGGTACGATCCGATTGAGCAAAGCCGCGGGAATAGTGAGCTATTTTGAGGACTTTGAGATTGAGGATTGTGCAAAGACAGCCTGAAGATGAGATGCCAAAATGTGAAGTTATTTTTGAGAGAGCCCTGAGGTCACTTCTATGCCGAGAAAAGCCAGAGCCCTTTTCTGTTATATTGCCGTCAGACTAATGGGTGAAAAAGGATTTGCCGTGGGGAATTTTTTATCTATGGGACCATCTGGAGTAAGTCGGGCAGTCACGCGAGGGGATCAGGTTCTTACTGTGGGAACCGTAGTTGCCCACCGCATTGATTGCGGCTGTCAACGATCCTCTCTAGTATGCCACAGTCGCAGCACATAGATTGTCGATTCATGAATCTCATAGCGCATCTCATAATATCCCACGAGGATCCGGCGCACCTCATGCGGCTCAAATTCATCAAGCCGGGCACCGATACGTGGGTTGGCCTGCAGGACAGTAGCTGCAGCGGTGAGGGCTTGAACGGTGTGTGCAGCCGCCGGCTTGTTTACTGGAGACAGAAACTCGTACAGGCGAGTTAAATCGGAGAGTGCCTTGCTGGTCCATTTCAGTTCCATCAACGTGGTACCGGTAGTGGTTCATCAGTGCCAAGGCTATCGGCCCATGCTTGTACGGCCTGGTGGTCGATGACGCGGCCAGTGTCCACGTCGGCCAATGCTTCAAACGTCAGGCGATTGCGTTCTTCCTCTTGGTCGATCCAGGCCGATAATGCCTGCTTCATGATCCAACCTCGTGACCGTTCCAAGCGTGCTGCTATTTGATCGACCTTCTCAGCCAACGGTAGCGGAATGTGTGCGGTCAGCACTTTAGTTTCGGTCTGTGCCATATCGAATCTCCTCTTCGGGTGCGTCCTTCCATGTTGTGATTCACAATTAATCATAGTGATTGAATATGATTTAGTCAAGCAATATCTTCCATGAATCACAACTCATTTAGATAAATATCCCTGACTTCCTCCGGCTGCACACACAGATAGTCCAGGGTTTGCCGCTGACTGCTGTGGTTGAAACAGACCATCAATTCCGGCAGGCCCATGCCAAAACTTACTCTTTGATGATAGCCCCAGGTTTTCCGCAGGCTGTGAGAACCGTAGTTACCTAACAGATTAAGAGCCTGGCACCATGCTTTGACCATCCTGGATAGAGTAGGGACGGTGAAGGGATTGCCGCGCAGCCCCAGGAACAAATAATCTTCGTCGTCCGGGACGAACATTGAAACCAGGAGATTCTTGATTGCTTCTTGGACAGATCGGTTCAGCGTGATCCGGCGAAGCTTCTGGGTCTTCTTCTCTCGCAGCACCAGCTCATTCTTTCCTAGTACAATGTAAAACTTAAATCTTCGTATTATATAAAAATCGTGCTATAGTTGTCTCCATCTCAACAAAAGGAGGACGATATGGCACCGCGTTACAGGGTAACTCTGACAAAAGAAGAGCGAAAAAATTTAGAGGCCATTTCAAGCAAGGGAAAAAGGGCAGCCCGCACAGTACTATATGCTCGAGCATTGCTCTTGTTGGATGCTGGAGAATATGGTTCAAAGTGGGCCGTTACACAGGTAGCAGAAGCATTAGGAACAACATCACGAAGTCTCGAACATTTAAAAAAACGTTTTGTGGAAGAAAGTCTACCTGCTGCCATTGAACGTAAGAAGCGGGAAAAGCCTCCGCGTGAAATCCAATTTGGTGGTGAATTCGAAGCCAAACTGCTTGCCTTGGCGTGCTCAGAGGCACCAGAAGGGCGGGAACGGTGGACCATACGGCTCCTGGCTGAAAAAATGGTTGAGCTGAAAATGGTACAAAGTGTTTCTCCGATGACAGTATGTAACACTTTAAAAAAAACGAACTTAAGCCTCACCTGAGCAAATATTGGAAAATACCTCCCGATCAAAACGCCAGCTTTGTAGCGGCGATGGAAGATGTTCTCGAAATTTAAGGAAATATCGCAAGGAGAAAACCGGACAAGATAATTGTCGCGAACCGTCCGGCATTTTTTCCTCAAGACAATCTGGAAAAATTCCAAAATTAGATAAGGAGGAAAAAGAGGTTGTAATTGGAATCGGAAGATAGGCACTGAGGCAATCGGCTGCCGGAGCAAAACAGCACTGGTAAGTTTTAAAAATATCTGTTACAATGTGCGATATTAACACATGCTACACATATTATAAATAATCTGCTATGCTATGGAGGAGTTTATGAATATCACCCTTTCCGCTGATGAAAAGCTCATAGCCCGGAGTCGGCAGTATGCCAAAGAACATAATACAACCATCAACAACCTGGTGCGTGAATTTTTGCAAAAAATAGGCGGCGATCAGGATAAAGATGCCAATGCTGAAGAATTTGTCAGGCTGGCAAAAACGATGGGGGGACGGTCTGAAAAATCATTTATTTTTAATCGGGATGAGCTGCACGAACGATGTGGACTGGAATAGATCGGGATGAAAAAACATTTTATTGACAGTAATCTGATTATCTACGCCAATGACTGCCGTGATCTCGAAAAACAGGATAAGGCTTTAACGCTCATTTCCCAGCTGATGACTTCTGAAAGAGGGGTTATCTCAACCCAGGTACTGCAGGAATACGCCAATGCCGCGCTTTTAAAACTGAAACAAAGGCACGAGGTGGTAATCCGCCAGTTGAGTTTGCTGGAATCATTTGAAGTAATACAAATCACCCCGGCGATGGTAAAGCGGGCGATTGAAATCAGGGCGGCATATGCCATCAGCTTCTGGGATGCTACCATTATCAGCGCCGCGGAGAATGCCGGCTGTGATGTAATTTATTCTGAAGATTTGAATGCCGGACAGTTTTATTCCGGTATCAAACTGGAAAACCCTTTCAGGGGACGTTCTTGATTTATTGACTTATAATATTATTCTTGCCAATGGTTCTCTCAAAAATAAGTTCGCGTAATTGGTTATTTGAACACCATCAGGACAGGCTACGAACCAAAAAGATATCTCCAAAAAAGTGGATTGCAATTTGCCATTAAAGTTAAAATGGTGTCCCACATAATGGGTTTGATTTGAACTATCCGTTTGAGCAAAGCCGCGGGAATAGTGAGCTATTTTGAGGACTTTGAGATTGAGGATCGTGCAAAGACAGCCTGAAGATGAGATACCAAAATGTGAAGTTATTTTTGAGAGAGCCCTGAGGTCACTTCTATGCCGAGAAAAGCCAGAATAGATATCCCGGGTTTACTGCAACATATTATCGTACGCGGTATTGAACAAAGGAGAATTTTCCTTGACGATATCGATCGTAAAGATTTTCTCGACAGATTTTCTTCCCTACTCGAAGAAACCGATACTGACTGCTTTGCCTGGGCATTGTTAGGTAACCACTTCCACCTGCTTCTCTGTTGTCAGCGGATTAAACTCTCCACATTCATGAGACGTCTTTTGACCGGCTATGCGACTCTTTTTAATCATCGCCATAACCGGAGTGGTCACCTGTTTCAAAACAGATATAAATCCATTGTTTGCGAAAAGGATGCCTACTTTCTTGAACTGATTCGTTACATCCATCTTAATCCTTTGCGAGCCAGACTGGTATCAAGCCTGCAGGATCTTGACAGCTATCCCTGGTGCGGCCATTCCGTAGTAATGGGAAGGGGGAAATTACCGACTCAAAATGTAGATGAGGTGCTGTTTCAATTTGGCGGCAACTTTTCATCTGCCCGTGCAAGCTATAGCCGGTTTATTGCTGATGGTGTTTCTCATGCCGACCGTCCTGAATTTGTTGGCGGAGATCTACGTAGAAGCCTGGAAGCCTCCGCTTCTCCTGAAGATATTGAAAATTATGATGACCGCATATTAGGAAGTGGATCTTTCGTGAAGTCTATACAGGAGGAGGCAGACCCAAAAACAATTTCACCGCCGAGATTGAGCCTGGCTGAAATTCAAGAAATGGTTTGCCACTTGATAGAAGGGGTTGAACCGGATCTAATGCTGAGACGAAGGAAGGTGGCATCCATATCAAAAGCCAGAGCCCTTTTCTGTTATATTGCCGTCAGACTGATGGGTGAAAAAGGATTTGCCGTGGGGAATTTTTTATCTATGGGACCATCTGGAGTAAGTCGGGCAGTCACGCGAGGGGATCAGGTTCTTCAGGATGATCAAGGATTGAAGATGAGACTGAATGAACTTATAAGTCAATAAGTCAATAAGTCAAGAACGTCCCCTTTAGCGGGATCAGCCATACATTAAGAATTAAAGTTTTTGCATCATTGAAGCGAATATGAAGCCATAGGCTTAAAACAATGCCCTAAGCTGAGCTATTAGCGGTTAGCTTTTAATAATCAGGGTTTTACGTTGATGAGTAACAACACCCAACGGGTGAAGATGGGTGGCAAACATCCGGTTTCATTTTAAAAAGGTTAAAAATACTCTCACTGAGCTCACAAAACCACCCAGAGAAACCAGTCATTTGTCCTCTGTGAATCTGGGAAAAATAAGGAAAACCGGCAATTAATCAGGGTATTTTTTTGTCTCGCGCCCGTTCGTTTCACTCTCTCAAGTCGCCAAGAGCGCCAAGAAAAACAATAGACGATATAGCAAATTGAACTCTTCGCGGCCTTTGCGACTTGGCGAGAGAATTAAAAAATTACCGAATAGTTACAAGAATTTGTCAATCTATAAAGGTAAACATTCGACTACGTTTTCAGAAAAGATAAAAATACTCTCACAGAGGCACAAAGTCACAGAGAACCCCAGTCATTTGCCCTCTGTGACTCTGTGTCTCTGTGAGAAATAATAAAAATTTGTCAATCTATAGACAAAATCGAATATTTACTTTTAACTTTGCATGAATGTTTGAAATTATCAGGAAATCATGAAAAAAGAAACTCGTATTTTCATTACGCTCTTCATTATTCTTCTCGCTTCAGACATTATCTTTGTCGGGATTAATTACTTATCGGGCAAAAGATCCTTACAAAACAACTTCAAACAAAGCGCGGAAAAGATCCAGGCAAGTTATGATCAAGCTATTGCCGCCACCGAAATTCAGATGCTGCAGGCAGCTACCTACACCGCCGCGGACACCGAGTTACAAAACCTTTTCCTAGCCGGCAAGCTGGCTGTTGAAAAAGAGGGCGGCGGCCCGGGAGGTCCTGAAGCTAAAAAAATACGCGCGCGATTATATAACCAGGTACGCGAATCAAGAGACGCAATCGCGGCTGAATTTGATTTCCGTCAACTTCATTTTCATCTTGGTCCGGGCTCCCTCTCCTTTCTTCGAGCGCACTGTCCCGAGAAGTTTGGAGATCGTATGGATCACGTTCGACATACGGTTGTGACCGTCAATAAATCTCATAAAGCTGTAAGCGGGTTTGAAACCGGGCGGCTAATTTCCGGTATACGGGGGGTGGTACCGGTTTATGCCGTGGATGGAAATAGCGGGGATAAAATTTTTGTTGGCGCCCTGGAAGCCGGCACTTCATTCAAAGTGACGATCAACAAATTAGCAGAGCGTCAAAATATTGAGATTGCGGTTCTGCTGACCCTTGATCATCTCAAACAAAATGTGTGGTCAAAATTCATAGATAAGTTATCTGAAAATAATCCGCCGATATCCGGTTATTTTATTGAGGAAACAACCGATCCTTACATATCGGAACTACTGAGAAATGGTGTTGTAGAGTCACCCGGCATTAATGAGCAAAAAGTGGCTCAATTAGAGTACAACCATAATGCTTACTGTGTGGCCTCATTTCCTCTGCGCGATTTTATCGGATCAATAGTACCGGCCAGACCCAATGTCGGGGTCATCGTCGCATGGTGGAATGTTCAGAGTCAGGTCGATGAATTTTGGACAAATCAAAAAGTAAACATTATTTATGGGATATTAGGCTTTATTTTAATAGAAATCCTGCTTTTTATCGGCTTGCGATTAAGCACAAAAAAATTGAGGCAACTTGTTGATCAAGCAAATATTAAGATAATGGAGCGAGAAAGCTTGCTTAAAGAGGCACAACACATCGGCAAGATTGGACATTGGGAGTTCACCTTCAAGACGGATAAACTTGATTGGTCTGACGAAGTCTATCGGATTTTTGATTTACAGCCGCAAAATTTTAAGGCAACCTACGAAGCCTTTTTAGATCGAATTCATCCGGATGACCGAAAAAAGGTCGACAAGGTATTTAAGGATTCGGTCGCGGAACGATCCGATTATCAGATTGAACATCGAATTCTGCTTGAAAATGAAACTGAGAAATGGGTGCTTGAAAAAGGATATACCGAGTACAACGAAGCCGGAGAGCCAATTCGCTCAATAGGCACGGTTCAGGACATTACCGAACTAAAGTTGTTACGAGGTATTATCCCGATCTGCTGTTATTGTAAAAAAGTCCGTGACGATGACGGCTATTACCAGCAGATTGAGGCCTATATCAACAAACATTCCGACGCTGATTTCAGTCATACAATTTGCCCCGCTTGTATGGAAGAAC
>JAYEKE010000209.1:2833-8134 GCA_034660915.1 Pseudomonadota bacterium | reverse complement strand
AACAGCGTAAACGCCATTCATATCTTAGCTATTCCAAATTTAGTTAGTTACACCTAAGTATATAAGTATTTTTTTGGACGAGTGAGGAAAGCTTCTTAGGTGGTGATGATGCCAGGGGGAGGGGGGGGCTATTTTTTTGAGAAAAGCTTCTTCATAATATACCCCCAATAAAAATTCTGTACTTTTACAAAAGGGGGCAACTTTCCGGTAGTCTCAATGTCCAGAATGAAGAGATTTATTACTGGAATAATTCCAAGCGGAAAGATCGCTGGCTTTTTTACCGAAGATGGCCAGGGTGCGGTCGAAGAAATTGTCGGGGGTAAACGGATGGTCATGGTGGCTTCTCCTGTCGTTTGGGTTATTAACTTAACTTGCCAGGCTGTACCTCTCCTTTTTTATTCTTACATGGACGTACACTCATCTTTACCACGTTCCCTGCTTGCAGGCAATTCTATGATGTACAGGCCGCCGCACAGGGCTTGTTTAGGGAAGGGTGTATGAAAAGCAGAAATGTTGTAGTAGTAGGAAATATTGTTTTCTTCTTTCTTCTTCACTCATCGATTGTCCTGCCCCTGTTTATTGCCTTTAGGAAAAAACATATTTTGGGAGGGGGAAATTTGACATCCAGCTAGATGTTGGTTATGGTGTGGTAATTGGTATCTTTAGATATTTGCATATACTCATAGATGCTGTCTGGATATCCCTGAAAAAATAAGCCTTTGGGAGGTCTGCAAATGATTATTTCTCCGTCAAAGTTTTGTGCGATTGATTTTTTTAAGATCATTATCATTGTCATCCTCCTCTTGTCGGCAAGCAACTCCCTGGCAGAAGGCAATAATACTGATATCAACCTTAAAATAGGTCCATTATTAAAAAGAGAAATTTCTAAGGAAAAATCAGAACAAAACTTATTGGAGTCTTATGGTGTCGGAGAACAAAAAAATACTGAGGAAGCCGAAACTATAATTAAGGTCATAGTTGTGATTGATGCCAACTATTTAAAACCCTTACCTGAAGATATTTTACGGGCACTTACAGAAAAGGTGGAATTGCTTGGAGGACGTGTTGGAAATCATGCCTTTAATAATGTCCAAGTCTGGATTCCGATTGGAAAGATTGAAGAGCTGGCATCATGGACAAAGATAAAGTTAATCAAAAAACCTACTTTACCGGAACCCAATGATATTGTGACGGGGGGTCTAAATTTTATTGGTGCTGGAGAATGGCATAATGCTGGAGTGACGGGGAAAGGGGTAAAAGTAGGTGTTATAGATTCGGGATTTTCAGGTTATTCCTCTTTATTAGGAACAGAATTGCCTGCGATAGTAGAAACTGCATATACTGGAAATCAATCAGACTTTATTTCCACAATACATGGTACGGCATGTGCGGAAATTGTTCACGATGTGGCTCCTGATGCTGAACTTTTTTTAATAAATGTTGCTGATATGGAGGTTGACTTTCCACTGGCGGTTAAATGGCTGAAATCAAAAGGAGTTGACGTAATAAGCTCTTCTATAGGGTTGAATCTAAAATATTATTCAACAATGATTTACTGGATGCTTAAAGGAGATTCCTACACTTCTTACCTTGCCAATAAAGTATTAGAAAATCTTGAACAGACTAAAGCACAAATGAATTACATGGTTAGTATTGTAGTAGCCAGTGGTGTTACTTGGTCGCAGGCAGCAGGTAATGATGGCCAGAAGAAATGGAATGGATGGTTTACTGATAATGATCATGATGGTCTTCTTAACTTTTCTTCCTATGAGGATTACAATAAAATAGATACACGTGGGATTGTTAATGATAATGTTTATGTTTTATTGATGTGGGATTTTGATGATAGTTTAACTTACGATGATTATAATTTATATATCGTTGATCAATATAAAAATATCGTTGATAAATCCACCATTAATCAGTGGGAGATACCGCTTGGCATAGAAGCCTGTAAATTTACGGTTCAACCAGGCAAGGAATATTATGCTTTTGTAAAAAAATATAATGCTGAAGATCAACCCCTTGTATTGCTGGTCGGCCATTCGAAATTTCCGAGCCTGAAATATCATGATGCGTATGGAACTGTTAATCTAAATTGTCCCGCAGCTAATCCCGACGTCATTACCGTTGGTGCTGTTCATCGTGCTGATTCCCCACCATATGTTACTATTGCAGATTATAGCTCCCAAGGACCGGTTGATGGAATGATCAAACCAGATTTGGTTGCGCCGGCAGGGGTAAGAACGGCATCATACAGTAATTATTTCTATGGAACATCTGCTGCCGCACCCCATGTAGCCGGGATTTGCGCTTTGGTAAAACAGAAATATCCTGCCTTGACACCAACCCAAATTAAAAATTATTTAGCATCTAATGCGGTTGATCTTGGAACACCCGGTAAAGAGAATGTTTATGGTAGTGGATTAGTACATTTGCCGGAGGTGCCATATGCGGACTTAGTACCTTACAAGCCTGATGGTTGGTCTGATAAAATAGTTATTTCTTCCATGCAGGGGAATAATACCGACAACAGTGTATTTACTGAAGAAGACGTCCTTTATGTTGATTGGGCTTTACTAAACAATAGCAATATGGACATACCGGTTGCATTTACAACATCACTTTACATAGACGAAGTGCTTATGAAGACATGGACGTCAGACAGCCTTCTTGCTGGTTATTATGCCAACGTGAAAGACTATTCTATTGGTAAACTAACATCAGGTATACATTCGATAATGATAAATGCTGATACCGGTAACAGTGTTCGTGAATCTGATGAGTCCAATAATAGTTATGTGAAAAATATTACCGTTTCTGCTGTTTCTCCCTTACCGCCAGCATCTGATTTTACATCAAATATTAAAAGCGGCGTTGGGCAATTGAGCGTTCAATTCACTGACTCATCAACAGGTGAGATCACTTCCTGGTCATGGAATTTCGGTGACGGTACTACCAGTACTGATCAAAATCCAATACATGTATATCAACAACCGGGAACGTATAATGTTAGCTTAACAGTCACCGGGCCAGGAGGTTCTACAACTGAAAGTAAAACTGCTTATATAACCGTTACTGAACCAATACAGGGAAATTGTACCATAGATATATTAGATGGGCAGTTCCCATTGAATGCGGAATATTCATGGAACTATTCACAAATTGTACTTCCAATTAAAGAAACCAACCCCGCAGATTGTAAACCCTTTGCCGTTGGTGACCTGTCATCTGGTAATTTAAGTTTACAAGTAGCTCTTCCTGCATTTTCACAGGGAGTGGACGTATATCTTGCCATCGGATTTTCAAATGCATTATTTTTGATTGATGGTTCTAATGTATTGCATTCTTTAACGGAGGTAACTGTTCTGCCAAAATGGAAAACTAATAATTCTGCCGCTATAGATGAATCATTGTACGGGGATATCCAAATTTCTTTATTACCATCAGGGGTATATAATCTTTATACTCTTGTGGTTCCATCTGGGGAAACAGATTTTAGTAATTACTATTTCTGGTCAACAAGTTTTATTGTCAATAATTAAAATGTAAAAGCCAAGCACCTCTTTCTTGATTTTGCATCTTTCAAGGATTTCGAAGCAGGGTTTTCGGACTCTGCCTTTTTTCATGCTGTTCTCTTTCCCGCTTTTTGCCCAGCGATGCGGCCGGCGTTTTGTCCTGTGCATAAGCCCGGTTAATGGCGGCGTCAAGGGCTGCGCCGGATGAGTGTTCAACCCGGATGTCCTGACGGTCGGACCAGCCAAACTGCTTCAACCAGAAAATTGAAAACGTTGGATTTAGCTTGCTTCGACTGCCCAACCGGGCGATTCTATCGGCAATGATTGGTTTGAATCTCTGTAACCCTTCGCTGAACCGTTCTGAACGATCGAGAAGGTGGCCCAGCTGGGAGCTGGACAGCCCCGCGGCTTCGCTGAACTGGGTCAGGTGCAGGTTGTCGGGGTCGTCATCAAGCCATTGGGAAAACTTGACAAGCACGGCGTCAACTGCTTCATTACTCCAGACCTTCGGCCGTCCACGTCCTCGTTTTACTTGGATTTCAGGTGGTTTAGTTGCGGCTACAGTGGCGGGGGCGTTTTTGTTGCCCCGCACCCAGCCTTCCTTCTTAGCCCGCTTTTGAATGACAGCCCGGCTGCAGTCATTCTGTTTCGCCAGTTCGCCGATAGATTTTGCACTGTATTGGTAGTCCCGGGCGATTTTATGCCAGTCAAGTGTTTTTGTCATGTCAAATCCTCATTTATGGCGTGTTAATAAAAGGGGGGATGCAGGGATGATTTATTTCGAAACACTCTTTGCTATCCATATCTTTGTTTATAATGTTCCAACCCCCTAAAACTACCCCCGGCAGCTGCTTAATTTCGTTTTGTACGGGGTTCGCAATCACGATATGGCATATATTGATACAATGGGCAGGTGGACACCAGGCAGTCATATTTGCCGTCGTCATAGCCGCCCATGCACTCATAACATTTGGCAAGGATGGCTTCTTTCCTGGTCAACGATTCGCCTCGGTCAGCTTTGGCAAGTTCTTTGCGTCCTTTTGCCCGGATACCAAAATTGTCTACTGGTGTTCGGTTCATTATATCACCTCCATTAGGCTGTTTTTTGATCGGCGGCAATCAAACCCTTTCCGTGCAAACTTATGCACGCAAAGACGATGTGTAGATGTTTGGAACCTGCTGCGTTTCATCCCGCCAATCATCCGGGCGGTACTCCTTTAATCTGCGAACTCTACCTAGCCAAATCCGTTTACAGCGCTTACACGTCACCCGGCGGATATCTTTAACTGCGTCTTTTCCGGCATAGCGGCAACCGAATTGCCAATGTGTTTTCTTCATGGTGTTTCCTCCCCTAAAAAAATACTCAAAAAAAGTTTAATTATTCAAAAAAATAAATACTTATTATAATATCTTATTCCTCATCGTAAGGATTAAACTTGAAATGGGGTTTTTCCTTAATGAAGCCGGCACCATTTTTTTTTACCCGTCAGGGTGCCCCTTGCCAGGTGTTCGCCTACCGAGTTCACCTGCTGGCGTATACTTCCCGGTATACACACTAGCCACTTGCACTGCGTTTATCCTGTCGTCCCCGTCTGATTGTCTGGCGCCCCCGGCATTTAAAGTTTGTCCAACTGTCTGGCGACCCGGGACGTCAGCTCGCCAATGGGTGCCGTCTTCAAATGTTCAAGTAGCCGGTAAAAGACTTCTTGCCCTGCTGCCAGATTATTATTTAAAAAATGCCCATCAAGTTTGTTCTCAAGGCTGATCCGCTTCGTCCACCATT
>JAYEKE010000209.1:0-2733 GCA_034660915.1 Pseudomonadota bacterium | reverse complement strand
TCGCCAATGGGTGCCGTCTTCAAATGTTCAAGTAGCCGGTAAAAGACTTCTTGCCCTGCTGCCAGATTATTATTTAAAAAATGCCCATCAAGTTTGTTCTCAAGGCTGATCCGCTTCGTCCACCATTCAGGCCGGTTAAGTTTCAACCACTCCCATTCACTTGGGGACTTTTGCCGGTACAAGCCGGACAGGATATTACTGATATTGATTGCTGATTCTTCCATGGTCGGTGGTTCCGGTGGGTCCTCGGTGACCGCTGTAATAAAATCCATCATTGTTTTCATGTCGGGATTCCTCCGTGTGTATTTTTTTATGTAGGGGACAGCGGGACAGGGGACAAATTACCTTTAACCCCTTATTTTATGCGGTTCTACGTGTCCCAAATAAGGTGGGGACAGTTGGGGACAGTGGGGACAGATTGTCCCGAGTGTCCCGGTTTGTCCCCGTGCTTTTGGGGACAGCTAAACCCTTGTAAAACCTAGCTTTAAGCATGATTTGTCCCCTGTCCCGTGTCTTTATAGAACTCACAAACACACAATATCATTGTCATCGTCGTCGTCGTCAAACTGCACCATGTTTTGCGCTTCCAAATATTTTAACACTTCCACGGTGGTATTCTTTTTCAAATGAAGATATCTATAAACTTGTCGCAGTGATTGTCTGCCGTCATGCTGGCGCAAATATTTCAAAATGCGTTCACTGATATTGATTCGCCGGGCCTGTTCTTCGCCATGCCTTAAATAATCCATTAACCGATGGTGATGACGTTCATGGTAATAATTCACTAAGCCACAAGCTTGTTGCATCGTTTTTTTACTGATTTGTTCTTTTTCTCGGGTTTCATTTCCTGCCAGGTGCAGCAATAAACTAAAAGCTTTTGCCTGTCGGATCAGCCGGATGATTGTACCGCCGTCAGGTCCGCCGCTGTTGACGGTCTCGACAAAGTTTTCACTGATAGTTTTTCGGTATTCTCGCAAATACGTTTCTGCGTCTGATGATAACTCAAAACGTCCGCCGTGTGTTTGTGCCGCTGCCCCGATTGCTACACCCCATCTTTTAAACGTCTCCATTTCGGCTATGGTCAAATAATCTCTGTCAGGTAAGGAACGTGCTTCAGTTACATAGCTGATGATATAGCGCGCAAGGTGGCCACCTCTTAATAAGGACAAAGCCGTTTCCTTTTGTAAATCTTCTGGGGTTGTGGTGGCCAATATGCTTAAGGATAGGTTTTTCAAAAGTGCCGGAGGATCGTCCCCTTTGGTAATGCGGGCTTTTGTGCTTCCCCGGTCGGCTATTTGGGTGAGCATGTCTACAAACCCTCGGGTGTGGTCTGATCTATCAGCCCGTTTAAGAAGGGCGCCAAACTCATCCAGGATTGTAAGCGGACTGCTGCCATGTTCAAACGCTCGCGCTAATCCCTCACTTGTTGCCGATTCCACCAGATATGTTTTGTGTGATAATTGTATGTCTGCAAGCTTACTTTCCAAATTAACCCGGCGGGGCTGTTCTTCCTTTGAGCGGCCAAAACTTTTCAATTCGGTTTCAAATTCCTGTTTCCGGGTTTTTTGAATCTCGTTTTCATCTGCAATTTCATTTTCAAGATCATACAATAATGGGGGAACAAACCGGGTGACAATGACAGTTTTACCCACTCCCGAAGGTCCGATAATTAAAAAATAAGGCCTCACCGTTTCCCCCGTCTTATCGGCACTTGATAAACAAATTCTTGCCCCACCGGCTAAAGGGACGATGAAGGATAAAAGCCCTAAAATCAGGTTGTCCGGATGCGCTTGAGTAGTCTGCAAGCCAATATCAACTAATTCCTCCATGCAGTCCGGGACAAACGATATAGCATTGTCCGGCAGCTTGTCCCTGTTGCGGACTTGTTCAGGCAGTGGGCTCATCTCCGCCCATTTCGTCTGCATACTAATTCCTGCTATTGCTTCATTCATCCTGATACCCTCCGTCCTCCTGGTGCTAAAAAAATCAACCTTTGCATTTTGCCGGTGTCCCGTAAATGTCCCGGCAAACGTGACAGCCGGGCTTCATTCCTGCACGCCCCATCAACGCCCAGGGGTTCCAATATCTGCCGGAAAAGATGGTTTTCCACTTGAGCTGTCCATTGGTCGGCAGTCTGAATATTATCAATCCTCACCCAAGCATGAAGGCTTTTATTCCCGCTGTCGATCAGGGCCACTACCGGCAGCCAGACAGTCCCCCAGAAAGCAAGCTGATCTTCTCGATTCAGGTCGTCAAATTCAACGACAGCAAAACGAAACGATTTTACGCAGCTGTCAGCTCTGAAAGACGGCTTTCCATCCTGTGTAAGTCCCTCCAGGCCGCTCAGGGGGTTTGGAATGATGTGCGGGAAGGTCTTACCGCCTTTAGAAAAATACTGCTGCCAGTCGGCGGTTGTACGGATGGTTTTGCTGATCATGCCTGGTGAATAACGCTCGCCGATAAATAACATGTCGTCTGGTTGGTAGAGATAGCGGAGCAGGTGAAGCGGGTCTTCTTCAGGCGCCCAATCAATTTTGACGGGTGAAGCGCTCCAAATATCGGCTTCAGTAATACCGGCTCCCGCGTCAATAATCCGCTGCCGGGCCTTTACCCCGTCAAAAGACGGTTTTGGTTCTGCCCGTTTTTTGCTCTTGAAATCGTAATTGATGATCTGCCCCTTATCAACCATGGCCTTTTCAATCGCCTGCCGGATTTCCCGATCTGAAACCCGCC
>JAYEKE010000208.1 GCA_034660915.1 Pseudomonadota bacterium | reverse complement strand
TCACGCTTGAAAAAGACCTTGAACTGGCGCTGGAACATTATCTGGTCAAACGGGGCCGGCTTAAATCCGTCATTGCCGGCTACCCGTGGTTTCTGGACTGGGGCCGCGATTCACTGATTGTCACCCGAGGCCTGATCGCAGCGGGAAAGATTGAAGAAGCTAAAGCGGTTTTGCTCCAGTTCGGCCGCTTTGAGGAGCGCGGCACCCTGCCCAACATGATTCAGGGAGACAACGCCGGCAACCGGGACACGACTGATGCCCCCTTGTGGTTCATGGTTGCCGTCAAAGATATGTTGAGAACAGAAAACCCTCATGATTTTCTTGAAACAAATACTGGCGACCGGACTATCCGGCAGATTATTTTCTCCATCGGCAATTCTCTGATTCACGGCACTGACAACGGCGTGCGGATGGATCCGGAATCGGGACTGCTTTTCAGTCCGGCCCATTTCAGCTGGATGGATACCAATTATCCGGCCGGCACTCCCCGGCAGGGATACCCCGTAGAAATCCAGGCCCTCTGGCATGCTTCCTTATCATTACTGGGGCTTTTGGACCCACAGGAAGAAAAAAGGCCCTGGTTGTCACTGGCCCGGCAGGTTGAAAATTCCATTGAAAAACTTTTCTGGCTCAAGGAAGAGGGATTTCTGGCCGATTGTCTCCATAGCCCGGATGGTGGTCCCGCCACGCAGGCAGAAGCCGATGATGCCCTGCGCCCCAACCAGCTACTGGCCATCACCCTGGGGGCGATCAAAAATAAAGATTACTGCCGCCGGACTCTTGATGCCTGCGCCGGCCTCCTGGTTCCAGGAGCCATCCGCAGCCTGGCTGACCGACCGGTACGAAAACCGCTGGCTATCTACCATCACGGCCAGCTGCTCAACAAGCCTGACAACCCCTACCAGGGAACGTATGCAGGAGATGAAGACAGCCAGCGAAAAGTTGCCTATCATAACGGCATCGCCTGGAGCTGGATATTTCCCAGTTTCAGCGAAGCCTGGACCCTGACCTATGGCAGAGAAGGCGCTGAAACCGCCTGTTCCTGGCTGGGCAGCAGCATCAGGCTGATCAATGAAGGCTGCATCGGCCAGCTGCCAGAAATAACCGATGGAAATTTTCCTCACCGGCAACGGGGCTGCGATGCCCAGGCCTGGGGGGTCAGTGAACTGCTGCGGGTTGTCAGACTCCTAACATACAGGGAAGAGGAGAAAGGCCAAAGGATAAAGGGTAAAGGGTAAAAGGTAAAGAATTTCATTGCAAATCATGATAAATAAGTTACACTGATCATACGTTAAGCAACTTAACTTCCTGAGATGCTTTGTCAGGAATAGCATACCGGAACATCCATGGAAATTTCATTCAGCTGTTTTTGTGTAACTCAGAAAGTGTAAATATTCGGCCACGTTTTCAAAAAAGACAAAAATACTCTCACGGAGACGCAAAGGCACAGAGAACCCCTGTTATTTGCACTCTGTGACTCAGTGTCTCTGTGAGAAATAAGAAAAATTTGCCAATCTATAGACAAAGTCGAATATTAACCAGAAAGTTAAGTTAAGCAATGAACATAAATCAATCAACAACGCTATAAATATGAAGAGGTAGTGTAATTATGAGTCATATCAAAATCTTTAATGTATTCCCCAGGGTTCCTGAACCACTTGCTTTTCTAACCACCCTGGCCCGCAACCTCTGGTGGTCCTGGCAGCGGGATGCGGTAGAATTATTCCGCCGCATTGATCCCCGGCTCTGGGATGACACCCGCGGCAATCCGCTGGTTTTCTCCACCAAAGTTACCCACAAACGACTGGAGGAACTGGCGG
>JAYEKE010000207.1 GCA_034660915.1 Pseudomonadota bacterium | reverse complement strand
TACACTACTAAAGTGCAAGTCAAGTGGGATGTTTGAAAAATTAATTTGGTCAGCGTAATTAAAGCTCTTCTCTCTTTGCCAGTACCTGCTGGATCGACCTTAGAGTAAAAGCCGTGGCCCCGGCATGCTCAGTTATCTGCCGATAGCCTCTTTCACCGAGAGCAAGGCGCTCAGAGCAATTATTCAGCAAACGATTCATAATATTGAATAATTCATCTTTATCGGCAACCATGACACCGCCACCGGCGGTCAGCAGCAATCGGGATATTTCCTTGAAATTATGCATATGAGGCCCGAAAACAACCGGTTTCTTGACCGCGGATGCCTCGAGAATGTTGTGCCCGCCCACCGGGACCAGGCTGCCGCCAACAAAAACAACATCGGCCACGGCATAGAGCTTTTGCAGTTCACCAACCGTATCAACCAGCAGCACGGAACCGACGGCCGGCTTCATTCCTTTTTTTTCCAGCTCACTGCGGCGGATAAAGGAAAAATCCTCCTTTTGCAGGACATCGCCTACCGAGGATGCCCGTTCAGGATGCCGAGGAACCAGAACCAGCAGCAGCCGCTGGCCGGCCGCGAGTAACCGCCGGTAGACGGATATAATAATTTCTTCTTCACCGGCATGAGTGCTGCCGGCTATCCAGATAAGCTCTTCTTCAGGCAGCCGGAAAAGCTCCCTGATGGAACATAGTTCGGTGACTGTCGGTACGGCTGCGTCCAGATCAAACTTTATATTTCCTGAGACCTTGACCAGATGCTCCGGCGCCCCCATCAACTTTATCCGTCGGGCGTCCAGATCAGTCTGCATGCAGAACAGCGAAAATTGCTGCAATGTCCGGGAGAACAACTTCCTTGCCAGACGATAGCGGGGAAAGGAGTGGTCGGAAATTCTCCCGTTTACCATTACTATCGGTATTTTCCGCCGTCTGGCATGGCGGGTAAAATTCGGCCAGATCTCAGTTTCCAGGATGACAATCAAGACGGGACTGATTGCAGCCAGGGCCTTGCGCACCACCCAGGATAAATCATAAGGGAAAAAGACACTGTGATCAATTTCAGGAATGCCGGCAGCAATTTCATGTCCGGTTTCAGTAACATAGGAAACCACCAGCTCCACTTCCGGATAACCTTTTTTTAATGCCTTCACCAGCGGCACCGCCGCCCTGAGTTCCCCGACCGAAACCGCGTGCAGCCAGAATACCTTTTCCGCCTTAATAGCTGCCAGTTTGCGCGAATCATAAAAACCCAGACGTTCAGCCGTTCCCTGACGGAAACTGCCGGCCCGCGGGCCGCGAAAATAGTAAAAGGGAATCAATAACATCGCTGCCAGCAACAGCACCAGATCATACAGCAGATAAACCATGTTTCTCCAAATACTCCTCCGCCTGTCGATTCGTTTCTTCCATGGCCGCGGACAACCGGGATTGAAAGTCTTTCATATCCTCCTGCCTGCCTGCCGGCACGGCACCTTGATTATAGTACACCGGCTTGCCAAGGACAAAAACTCCGCGACCGAATGGGTACGGCAGCAGAAAACGGTCCCAGGAGCTAAAGCGCCGTCCCCGGCTGCAGGCAAAAGCCAGGGGCAGCACCGGCCGGCCTGTCAATCTGGCCAAATGTGCCACCCCGGGTTTAAGCTGGTGGCGCGGTCCCCGGGGACCATCAGGAGTTATACCTAAATCTGCCGGCTCCCCGGCCAGCAAGGCCATCTCTTTCAAGGCTGTCCTTCCTCCCCGGGTGGAAGAACCACGGATCACGTCATGACCAAAATAACGCATAGTCCGGGCAATCAATTCACCATCCCTGGATGAACTGATAAGAATTTTAGCCCCCTCCTTAGTGGGGTTGCCTTTAACCATCAAAAACAACTGGTCATGCCAGAAAGAGATGATGACTCCACTTCCCTTTTGCCGGCATTGACGCCAGTACTCCATGCCGACATTATCCAGCCTGGTCAGGCGGGCCAGACAACGGATAATCAATGCGGCCAGGGGCGGCAGCAGATTCAAGAGCAGCCAGTCGACAATTCTTTTCTTTTTCTTTTTCATTACCCATCTTCAAACTGCATTTCATACAGTTTTTTATAGAGCCCCTCTTCAGCAAGAAGATCATCATGGCTTCCCAGATCGCGGATTTCACCGCCTTCAATGACCACAATGGTATCCGCATGGCGCACGGTTGACAACCGATGAGCAATAACAAAGGTCGTCCGGTTGGCCATCAAATTAGCCAGGGCTTTCTGGACCATCGCTTCACTCTCGGTATCGAGAGCACTTGTTGCCTCGTCTAAAATCAGAATGGGTGCATCCCGCATGATCGCCCGGGCAATACAAATCCTTTGTCGCTGCCCCCCGGAAAGGCGCAGCCCGCGATCACCAATGCTGGTTTGATATTTTTCGGGCAGGAGGTCAATAAATTCATCGGCACAGGCTTGCCGGGCCGCCAGGACCACCTCATCATCGCTGGCATCCTGTCGACCATAGCGGATATTATTCATGATCGTATCATGGAAAAGAAAGGTTTCCTGGTCCACCAAAGCGATATTTCCAGTCAGATCCGCCAGGGAAAGACGACGAATATCCACCCCGTCAATGGTAATAACTCCTTCCTGGGGATCATAAAAACGATTCAGCAAACCAACCATGGTGGTTTTTCCCGAACCGCTGGGACCAACCAGGGCAACCACCTCACCGGGTGAAACCGTGAGGGAAACCTTTTTCAATACCGGCAGGCTGTCATAGGCGAAGGTTACCTGGTGAAAAGCAACGGCACCCTGCGCACGACCTAAAGAAACCGGATCGGAAGAAAAGGTGATCTCAGGTTTTTCATCAATAACTTCAAAAACCCGCTCCGCGGCCCCGATTGAGGTATGCACCAGGTTATTTACTTTGCTTAATTTTTTCACCGGGCCATACATCATCGCCACCGCCGCGACGAAGGAGAACAGCTCCCCCTGGGTCATGGCCCCGGAAAAAACCCGGTGCAAACCATACCAGGCCACCCCCGCCATCCCCAGCGAACCTAACAATTCAACAATAGGAGCCGTGGCTGAATTATATTTGAGCACCTTTCTGATAAAATGATAATAACGCTGGTTTTCCTGAGCAAACTGAAAAGACTCATCCTCCTCCCGGCCAAAGGATTTCATTACTTTTATGCCGATATAAGTCTCCTGCAAAATAGCACTGAGGCTACCCATGGCCTGCAGCCCTTTACGGGTGTTATTTTTAATTTTGCGGCCGATAACCGATGCGGGAACAATGGCCACCGGCAAAATCAGAAAGGCAACCGAAGCCAGCTGCCAATCATTATAGAAAGCCAGCACAGTCAGTCCGATCAAAGAAAAACTTTCCCGTATCCCCCCCACCAGAACATCTGCCGCTGAACGCTGCAATATGCCGACATCATTGATAATTTTCGATAAAAGCTGCCCGGATGAATGACGGGAAAAATAGCCCATGGACAATGAAAGTGAATGGGTATAAATCTCATTACGAAGGTCCTGCACCACCAGCTGACCAGCGGTCTTCAGAAAATATTCCTGTCCGTAACGAGCCAGTCCTTTGATGATCGCCAGGACAACAACAACCAGAGGAACCAGCTTAATCAGCGAGACATCCCCGGCGGCAATAATTTTATCCACCAGAGGCTGAATCAGCTTGGCGACGGCAACATTCGATCCAGCAACCAGCAAAGAGGCCACCACGGCGATAAACACTCTCCCCTTATAGGGAAGCGAATAAGCCAGGAAGCGTCGGAAAACTGCCAGGTTCTTTTTTTTCACAATAGTGGATCCAAGCTATGCTTCGTTAATGAAATAATCGGAGATAACTCCCATGAAGGGATTATATTTTATAGCGTAATGACTTAAACCCTGATTAACGAAACCGGCAGACATGGCTTCATCTTCCTGCAGCAGGGTCTCTTTTCTCTCTTGCCAGCCCTGAGCATCCAGGGTGAGGATCTCCTCAACTTTTTCAACGTAGGATGCAGCCACCGGCAGGTCCGAATAAGCGTTGACAAACCAGGGCATAACCCGCCCCACTTTTTCCAGAAAAAGATTATGTTCCGCGCCAAAATCAAGACATGACCGGGCGGTAAAATTTTCCATGTGGGACATCTTATCATAATTGATATAGTTCCCTCGAACACTAAGTTCGTAGGCCTTGGTACCGGGAAAGGGAAAGAAAAATGACCAGCGGTAACGGCCAGGCTTCGCCCTGGCCACTAATTTGATCGTATCCATAACCTCTTCATAACCTTCATCCGGCAGCCCGATCATCAAAAAAACAGATGTATGAAGACCGAGATTATTGGCAGTCTGGATGGCACTGGTTATTTTCTCATTCTTCATATGTCGTTGAAGTATAGTCGCGCGAATTTTTTCGTTGCCGCTTTCAACCCCGAACTTGACAATTTTGCAACCCGCGTCCACCAGATAACGGGCTCTTTCTTCATCAAAAAAACCAACATGGGCATTGACGACAAAGGGCAGGGAGCAGACTTTCTTGTAGGCAGCGCAAAACTCCTTGATATATTCCCGGGAAAAAGTGAAAAGATCATCGTCAAAAATAAACATGGTAATATTCTGATAGCGCCCCAGCAGGTATTGGATCTCATCAATAACCTGCTCGACTTCAAAAAATCTGATATAGTTCAGCTTTTTAAAACTGCAATGCAGATCCTTCCTATAGATCGATACCATCTGGTGGTTGAAACAATAAGTACAGGAAAACGGACAGCCACGGGAGGCCATTAAGCCAACCCAGCCATGTTTCACATCGATAATTTTCTGAAAATCAAAAATATCATAATCCTTAAAAGGCAGGCTGGTAAGCTCCGGCAACGGACGAACAGGGTTTATCTGAATTGCCTCACCTTTCCTGTACCCGAGATTCCTGAGGCTGGAAACATCTTCTCCCCGGGACAGGGTCTCGACAAAATCTAAAAACGCCTCTTCAGATTCACCACGCATGATGTAATCAAAAACGGCGGTTGCCAGGATCTCTTCCGGGGCGGCCATGGCATGAATACCACCGCACACCAAAAGCGCATCGGTCGCCTGGCGGGCCCACTCAGCCAGTTTCCTGGCATAAGCCCATTGATTGGTAACCACCGAAAAACCAATGACATCCGGAGCCAGCTGTTTAAGCCGCTGACTAAATTGCTCTTGAGACGGCAGGGGCTCTAAATCTTCACATAAATGCCAAAGTTCAACCGTATGGCCGGCCTGTTTAAGCACCGCGGACAGATGGGCAACGCCATAGTTGAACCCAACCTGTGAATGAGCGTTGGGATAGACAAAAAGTATTTTCATAAAAGAAGGGTACAAGGTTAAAGGTTAAAGGTTAAAGGAACTGTACACCGCCATAATTTGCCATTGAAGTAAAAATGGTGTCCCCAACGATTACTATCCGGTCCATCAATCATAGCCTTTTCGATGATGCATGACGCGGGTAATGATGCCTTCGACATCTATGGCAGCAGCATCGGTGAGGGTATCAACATGCACAATATGGCTGCTCCGGCGACCGTAGGCACTCCAGCGACGGATAAAACGCATATTATTGGAGCCGGCGAAAATAGTTATACAAGGTATTTCAAGGGCCACACTGATGTGCTGGCAAGCGGAATCATAGCCGATAAATTCATCACTGTTGGCAATCAAAGCCCCTATTTCTCCAATCCTGCTCTGGAAACCTATAACTCCCGATGCCAGTCCGTCATTATTCTCAACCCCAAATACCGTATGGATAGTGGCATAACCATGTTTTTCAATCGCGTCAAGCATGGCATTGGCGTCATCCAGTTCCTGCTTGCCAAATCCTTTATCCAGCAGGATAACCGTATTCGGCTCACGCAGGAGAGTGAGAATCAAGTTCTCCTCAAAGCGCCGGCCGACCCTTTTCCGCGGGTTGCCGCCGACACCGAAGTTGACCACAATGATCCTTTGGGCTCCCCTACGCCTCAGCAGATGACAATATTTGCCGGCAATTTCCTGTAAGGGTTCAGGAAACCACACTGCAGGATAGCAAAAATCCTTCTCATCAAGAATGGTGTCCAACCAGGAGTTGGCCAGTTCCGGCATGGAGACATGGTAATTAAACGAACTGCCGGAACGACTGTCGAAAAAATAATAGCGATCCAGTGGCACCAGCGGTAAAATTCCCAGCTGCGAAATACGCGAGTCCGGATCAATCAGGACAACCTCATTCTCACCACCGGCAGCTGCTTCTTCCTGCTGGATAACCTCTAATGCGGCATACCAGCTTGACAAACGCTCCAGAAGCCCTCCTTTTCTGGAATAAGCCAGTTGCCTGAAGCGGATACGAGGATTTCCTCCGTACAACTCTTCCAGCTTGCTGCCGCCGATCAGCACAAATTCAGCTTCCGGAAAAACCTTGCTGAGACGCTGGAAAATCACGCTGGTTACCGCGATATCAGCCCCGATGGTAACCCGGGACAAGAGGAGAATTTTTCGCACCTGCCGGTGACGGGATAAAGAGTTATGGTTGGCCCTTACCCGGTTTATCCGTGCCAGAAGATCGTCGGCCGTCTGGATACCGAACTTTTTCAGGGTCAGGTCCAGATCCTTCCCCCCTGGAACCCGGCGGCAGAAGGTAATCACCTGGACCATGATCTTGTTGTAAGTTATGGTCTGCAGCTCCTCGAAATCATCACAGAGACTTTCGACGATAATACTGAACAGGGCCGCAGCGGCATGATGAGTAAGGTCCGGATCATCAGAAAAAGTCATCATCTCGCACAGCAGGTCTATATACTCATCGGCATAACGGCAATCCTGCAGGTAATAATCCATAAATGAATAGGCGATTTGCCGAGCCAGCCGGCGCAGATCATCGGCAGCAGCACCTTTCTTTTTCAGGGTCGACCATTTCCGGCTGTAATAGGAAGATTTCATCTTTTACCTGAGTTTTTCCAGCAACCTTTCACTGCCCTCAAAGACGGTTTCCGGCTTTATCATTACCATGCATTCATGGTTTCTGGGACATTCTTTCTGATGACAGGGAGAACAATCCAGCTCCCGGCGCAAGACCAGGGTTTTTTCCAGGTTTGCCGCCGTATAGCGAGGATCGGTAGGCCCCATGACCACCACCACCGGCACGTTGAAAGCAACGGCATAGTGCCTGGGACCCGTATCATTGGTCACCAGGAGCTGACATCTTTTTACCAGATATTTCAAAAGTGACAAATCAACCTTGTCAGGACCGGTGTTGATAATCTCCGCTTGACTGGTTTCACAAATGGACTTCGCGATTTCACCCTCCCCGGGACCGGCAAAGAGCAGAATTTTACAGTTCCATCGGTCGGCAAACAACTCCGCCAGCCTGGCAAAATAGTCGGGGGGCCAGCATTTTGACGAACCGAATTTGGCCCCGGGATTCAAGCCGATGACCATATCTTCTGAATGAATTCCGTATTTCTCAAGCAGCTGCCGGCCTTTTTCGCCAATCTCATTTGAGATATACAGCACCGGATTTGTCTGCTCCGGGATTTCCAGACCAAGCCAACGGCAGATATTCAGATAATACTCCACCATGGGGACCGGCAAAAAGCCTTTCCCTTCAGGGATAGGTATAGGACCACCACTCAACAATAGTGAGCGATAATTTCTCCGGTAGCCATAGATATTATTCACTCCGGCAAGCCACACAGCCAGGGTGGAACGTAATGAATTTGGCAGAACAATGGCAGTCTCCGGGTGCAGGCGGCGGATCGTTTGCACCAGGGCAAAAAAGCCTCTGGTAGTTTTGTCATCGCAGGCAATAAGATGATCAAACCAGGGACCGTCCGCGACCACCCCCTCAGCATATTTTCTAATAACACCGACCAGGCGGGCGCCGGCAAAATTACGCCGCAGACAGGAAAACACCGGCGTTGCCATGACAACATCGCCTACCCAGTTGGGGCAAAAAACAATAATCGTTTGGCGATCAGTTCCCATAGGGTCTCTTTCGCAAACCGGCGAAACAACTGTTATCAACGTTCAACATAATGATCAAAAAAAGCTCATAGGTCTGACATGCACACCATCAAAACACCACATTGTATAGAGCAATATCTCCTCTTTTTCAATCAGATTATCAGAAATTACGCTAAAGTTCAGTCCCACTACATCCTGTTTACTCAACTTTCTTAAGTTGCGCTAAAAACAGCTAAACTGTGGGACGCGCTAAAGCAATTTCCCCGGATGTTCCGGCATGGCTCTCGCTCATTCTCGCCGGCCGTCCATGGCCTGCCTGTGCGTGCCGCACGCAGACAGGC
>JAYEKE010000206.1 GCA_034660915.1 Pseudomonadota bacterium | reverse complement strand
GGCCGCCGAACGAATCACACGATGTGATTCGCGGCGGACGCCTCGGAAGCCGGCCTGTCTGCGTGCGGCACGCACAGGCAGGCCATGGACGGTCGGCGAGAATGAGCGAGAGCCATGCCGGAACATCTTTGGAGATTTATTTTCAGCTGTTTTTATAGCAACTCAGAGAGTTGAAAAAGTAAAAAAACACATCCAACCTGTAGAGGAACCGCCAGTGGACGTTCGCTATATCAACCCATTTCTTGAGGCCACAATTCATGTCTTGAAAACTATGGCTTTTGTCAATTCCAAACCGGGAAAACCTTATGTAAAAAAGGATGAAATCGCCAAAGGAGATATTACCGGAGTTATCGGCATATCCGGGGATCACGAAGGCTCTCTATCCATTTCTTTTTCTTTCCCCTGCATAAAAGGTATTCTGGAAAAAATGCTGGGTGAAGTCCACGACGAACTGGATGAGGAAGTCAACGATGCGGTGGGTGAGCTGACCAACATGATCTGTGGCCAGGCAAGGACGAAGCTTGAAGCCATGAAAATCAATCTTAAAGCCGGCATCCCAACCATTATTGCCGGCACCAACCACACTATACGCCATATCACCTCTTCACCAGTAATCGTCCTGCCCTTTTCTACGGATTATGGTTCCTTTGCCGTTGAATTTTCTCTGCTCACCTAAAGGCTTGACATCATGCTATTCTGAATTCCGCACTATATCAGACATTTTTTCAAGATATTCTCAAAGAAAAGAAAGAAAGAACGAACAGTAAAGGCGGCCTGTCAGGCCGCCTTTTTTTTACAGCTATTCATCTCAGAACTTCATCAAAGGCTCTTAGTTTTTAGTTCTTCCATCAGATAAACTGCATTTTCAACCAGGTTTTCCAGATCATCAGTTATGCTTTCCGGCTCAAGATCAGCTTTACATTCCTCAATAGCTTCAAGCTGCTTTTCCAGACTTGGATTATCTTCAAGAATAAAGCTGCGGACCACCTCTTCAAATTCCATATACAAATTCAATAAATTTAATACGTTATCAATTTTATCGTTCATTATCTTCAGCTGAACATCCAATTCATTCAGAATTGTTATAGATGAAACTTGTCCCGCTGAGTTCCCGCTGCTTTCTGTGGTAATATCGTTCATGATTTCCTGATCCATCTTCTTTGTTAGGCTGCAAGCTTAATAATATTAATTCCTAAGCTGAGCTATTAGCGGTTAGCCATTAGCATTTAGCCTTTAATAATCAGGGCTTTACGTTGATTAGTAACAACACCCATCGGGTGAACATGTATAATATTAAACATCTTGTAATCATTGAGCTAATAACTAAATGCTAAAAGCTAATCGCTTAATTTAGGTAATTATCATCGTCAGGCAAGGACAAAACTTTAGTACCTTACAGGTTATTTTCTTGTTTTTTTAACAAGAAAATGTTCTGATAAGAGTACTTATTTGCGGGCCGTAAAAGTCCGTTTGGGTTACGGGATATGTTCCCGCATTAGCCTACCTGCCCTTTTGTAATTGTGCACATGTGTGTATTGGAAACTTCCGGCTTCAAATCAAAAGGCATTAATTCCCCAGGCAGCGAACTAAAAGATATCCGTCATCTGAACCATAGCAGTTTAACTCGCTATTAATTATTATATCCTCTCCCGGAACTGCGGTTTCAGGAATATTCGGGATACCAAGCAGTATACTGCCATCGGGATCGCATATATTGACTAAACCGCCAGCTACCATATTAACCACTTCTTTCAAAACATCCAAAACCTGTAAATTATTGACATCGCAGATATCTACTCCGAGAAAGTTTGCGGCCATCTGCTCAGCCAGAGAAACAGCAAAAAAGAAATCAAGATCCAGCTTTTGTTGAGGACCGATTAATGAAATTTGGACTTGGTGGAAATTTACACCAGTCAGGTCCCTGGCACATTCGCTGGCGGAAACCGGTTCAATAAAGATGAAAAACATACTTTCCAAAACATTAGAAATCACCTTCCTCAAATTCTGTCTTGTCATCTCCAGCATCTTCAACTCCTAAAATTCTCTGCAACAACTGTTTTATCTCTTCAGGACGAAACGGTTTGCTAATATAACCAGAAGCTCCCAATTCCATCACTTTACTGACCAGCTGCTCCCGGGCTTCCGTGGTCACCATAACAACTGGTATGTGGCACAGTGCCCTGTTTTTCTTAACCTTTTCCAGCAAAGTAATACCATCCATTTCAGGCATATGAATATCACTGAGAACCAGGTCCACCTGTTTACCGGCAAGAACTTTAATAGCCTCCAAACCGTTCTCAGCCTCATAAATATCACCAGTAACAAAGCCGGAAATGGATATTACCCGCTTAATAATCTGCCGGATGGAAACCGAATCATCCACTATTAAAAGGTTAAAAGCCATTGCACTGTTCCTCCTTGATAAAATCTATCATAATAGATTAAATCCCTTTATCAGCTTACAGCTGTTTTGTTTTATAATGCATCCTTAACATCAATCATTTCCTGAGCCTTGTCCATTTCTTCCTGAAATTTTATCATTAAGACTTGGATGTCATCCTTTTTAAGTTTGAGCTTATCAACCAGCAGGTGAGGAATATGATAGGACAAACCATCAACAGAAGTGCCATAACCAACCATCAGGACCAGGCCATCAGCTAATGCTATAAGTTCACTCAGCAAACGATATTGTTTTGGAGCTTTTTCAGGTTGATGATGAAAGCGAATCGCGGCTACAATTAAATCTGGAAATTTCCATAGTTCCGCCAGCCGACCGCCGATCTCCGCGTGATCAAAGCCAAGCACCCGACGTTCAGCTTCATGAAATGACAACTTTTCCTCTTTCACCATAATGTCAATCTCGGCAAACTCCTGGCTGACATAGGTACTTAAAACAACTTTTCCCACATCATGAAGCAACGCTGCCGTAAAAATGCTATTCTCATCCAGTGGCAATCGCAGATGCCGCGCCAGGAGCTGGGACATCAAGGCGCAGGCAATGGCATGCTGCCAGAGTTCTCCGACAAAATATGAGTATCCTTTGTCTGGACGATCATAGATATCTTTGGCACCACTGCCTAAAAGAACCTGCCTTAATTGGGTAGTTCCAAGATAAACAACCGCTTCTTTCAAAGATGAAACTTTACGGGGCAAACCAAAATAAGCTGAATTGCATAATTTAAGGATATTAGCAGTAATCGATTGATCCAGGCGAATAACCTCAACCAGATCACTGACAATATATTGTGGATTGCTGATAATATCCATTGCTTTGAGAGCCACTTGAGGAAAAGGTGGAATCTGATGAATGCTTGCCAGTATTTCATCCATGTGCTTCATAGCACCACCATTTCTTCCCGCGATAACTTTACCATTACCTGTCCATCTGATAAGCGCAAATACATGGTCCGATTATTATTCCCCCCAATACTTTCAGCATCGATCATCACATTGTTTTTCCAGAGGATTTTCCTTAAGAATGCATAATTTCTTTTCCCTATATTAAACATTCCACTTTCATTCAAAACCTGCCCACCACCGGCAACCTTAACAATTAATCGCTTCTTTTCAGCTCCCAGCTGATAACAGGTTTTAAAGAGCCGAGGGATCCCGGTACTGCCAAACATGTAGGGTTTACTTTCTCCCTTTAACGGATTGATCGAATCACTGGGCAACATATAATGCAGTATTCCACCTACCCTGGCCACGGGATCATAGAGAGAAAGCCCGATACAGGAACCCAGACAATAAGTTGTCAGGATATCCGCCGAATCGGCACTTGCTTTCATATCCGCGATGCCAATGGTAATTTTCGCCATTCACCTTCCCCTGAAGGAGGCTTAAACAAAAACCCCCTTATCTTTTGACATTTATTGTTTTTTCGGTATTCTTCCAAAAATATTTACCATTATTTGGAAATTAACCGGAAACTGACGGTAGCAGTATTGACTTTTATTCTGATTTGAGGATAATTAAGTGATATATTGTCTATTCTTCCGACAAACAAAGGGTGTTGTAACATCTTTGTAACACCTTGATTTTATTGACGTTTCCAGCAAAATCCTTCTATGGGGTTTTCGCTAAAAAGCTCTATGATTTCAATAGTTTACGCAATTCGTTGCAACACCCTTAAACAGGGACAGTCAAAAGATAAATAATAATCAGTTTAATTTCTGCCAGGAAACCATCAATGCCAAAAAATAATCCGGTAAATAAGACCAAAACATCCCATTACACTAATATGGATATCGGGAGCTCCTGCTGTGCTTTACCGCCTTTAATCATGCTTTTTACTGGACGATTACTGAAAGATCATGTTACATCTAAAGCAGATGGAATGAAATCAGCACTTAGGGGATGAGATTAGATGTTACTGGGAATCGATGTTGGCGGCACCCACACGGATGCGGTGATTATCAATCAGCAGGGAATTGTGGCAACGGCAAAAGTTATAACCGTCCATGACAACCTGCTTCATTCCGTGCAGATGGCACTTGAAGAGGTCTTGCAGAGTGTCAGCCCCCGGCAGATACGTAAAATAAACCTGAGCACCACCCTGACCACCAATGCCATCATTGAACAAAAACTGGATCCGGTGGGCATGTTTGTAGCGTCAGGTCCCGGAATTGATCCGCAGCAGTATCAAATCGGTGACCACTATTTTTCCTGTCAGGGATCCATCGATCACCGGGGGGTGGAACGTGAGCCGTTGGCAGACGGCCAGATTGAAAGCTATCTTCAAGCCTGCAGAGCGGATGATGTTCGACACTATGCCGCCGTCAGTAAATTTTCTCCCCGTAATCCCATTCACGAAAAAATTCTGCAAAAAAAGCTGCCCCCCCATGCCGACTTTGTTACGCTGGGGCACCAACTTTCAGGGCGATTGAATTTTCCCCGACGAATTGCCACCGCCTATTACAATTCAGCCATCAGACAGCCTTTCAACCACTTTGCGGATGCCATCGAAGACAGCGTGAAAAAGCTGGGTGTTCAGGCGCCCATTAACATCCTGAAAGCTGACGGCGGCACCATGCCTTTTTCAGTCTCCCGGCGTTTGCCGGTTGAATCCATCCTTTCAGGGCCGGCTGCCAGTGTTATGGGCATTGTCGCCCTTTGCGATATCTCTGAAGATGCCATTATTCTGGATATAGGCGGCACAACCACGGATATTGCCATTTTTGCCACTGGAGCACCGCTGCTGGAAAAGGAAGGCATCAACATCGGTGGTCATTCTACTCTGGTCCGCGCTCTTATCACCAGATCCATTGGCATTGGCGGTGATTCTCTCGTTCAAGTCAGTAAAGACAAACTTACGGTAGGTCCTCAACGTCATGGTCCGGCAATGGCCTTTGGCGGCACAAAACCAACCTTGATAGATGCCTGTAACATTAAAGGGTTATCAACCGCCGGCAATAAGCAGGCTTCCGTTGATGGAATGACCCTCCTGGCAGAAAAACGGCAAACCACCCTGCCGGAACTGGCTGACAAGATTATTGATACCGCGATCAACAGCATTCTCAGTGCGACCAGTGAGCTGATTCAGGAAATAAATAACCGTCCGGTTTACACTGTGCATGAAATGCTTGCCAACCGGAAACTGGCCCCAAAAAAAATCTATATCATGGGTGGTCCGGCTGCCTCCATAGCCGGCATACTGGCCAAAGCTTTCAAAATACCGGAAACCGTACCCCATGATTATGCCATTGCCAATGCCATCGGCGCCGCCCTTACCCGCTCCACCATGGAAATAGAACTCTTTGCCGACACCGAAAAGAAAACCCTGATGATTCCGGTACTGGAAGTTGTCGAAAAAATACCCTTCCAGTACTCCCTTGATGATGCTATTTCCAAAGGCAAAACATCATTGGCAGCCTACCTGCAGCACTACGACCATAAAGATATCAATGAAAATGATATTGAAACAGTTGAAGCTGATTCTTTCAACATGATCAGCAACTATTTTACCGTCGGCAAAAATATCCGGGTCAGTTGCCAGCTTAAACCCGGAATCGAACAGGAATATCGAAAAGGATTGCAAACCTCATGATTTCCGCTGATAATAAACTGGGGGTTATTTTTTTCCCGGCCTATGACTGGGCCATTGACGCCACCCATCCCGAACGGGAGGAACGGCTGCTCTATACTCAGGACCAGCTGCGGGAAGAAGGGGTTTTTGATATCAACGGCATCAATGAATACAAACCGGATATTGCCACTCCGGTGGATATCGATCGCACCCACTTCTGTTATCCAAATGTCGGTGCGGTTGCCACAGAATCACACCTGATCGCCGCCGGAGGAGCTATTAAAGCAGCCCAGCTGGTGATGGAAAAGAAGGTTGAAAAAGCGTTTGCCATCGTCCGGCCACCCGGCCACCATGCCATGAAGGTGGTACATGGCAACCGCGGTTTCTGCAACATCAACAATGAAGCGGTAATGATTGAATTTATCCGGGAAACTTATGGACAGTGTAAGATTGCCATCGTCGACACGGATTGCCATCATGGTGATGGAACTCAGAATATCTATTGGCATGACCCTGACACGCTTTTTATTTCCCTGCATCAGGATGGTCGTACCCTCTATCCAGGATCCGGCTTTGTGAGTGAACGGGGAGGACCAAATGCCATCGGCAGAACCATTAACATCCCCCTGCCACCCCAGACATCCGACAGCGGTTTTTTATATGTTATGGATGAAGTTGTCCTGCCAATCCTGGAGGATTTCAAGCCTGACTTGATTATCAATTCCGCCGGTCAGGATAACCATTACACCGATCCGATTACCAACATGAGTTTTTCCGCCCAGGGCTATGCCCGGCTCAATGAAAAACTGAGCCCTGACATTGCCGTCCTGGAAGGCGGCTATGCAATCCAGGGGGCCCTGCCCTATGTCAACCTGGGCATTGTGCTGGCCATGGCCGGGGTGGATTACAGCCATGTCCGGGAACCGGACTATGATCCGGAAAGGATACGGCAATCAGCAAAAATAGATACTTATATTGAAAATCTCTGTCAGGAAATTATGGGCCAATATCGACAATTCCTAAAGCCAATCGGCCAGGATGGTGATTTTGCCAGCCGGACAAAATCAGTATATTACGATACTGATGGTATCAGTGACGAACAGACAGAAAAAGTGATAATCTGTTCGGCCTGCGCCGGCTTGAGAATTATTGAAAGCAAGTCTTCGGTTAATGATCGCTGTCTGGGCATAGAAATCCCCATCAATGCCTGTCCACGGTGTCAGGATGCCGGGCATCGTTATCTCAAAGATGCCAAGAATGCCATGCGTTATCGTTTCATCAAATTGATTAACCGGGTAGATAAGGAATATCAGTCATTTAATCAGGAAGAGATGTCTCCCCGAAATAAATATTTCTTTTAAGGCTACCTTTATCCTTTATCCTTTGGCCTTTATCCTTGAAACCTCCACTTTACCATCCCCGCTACTGGCTGTCCTGGGCGGCCGTCTGGCTGACCAAAGGGATTGGCCTGCTTCCCCTGCCGCTGCTCTGGTGCCTGGGAACCATTACTGGCCGGCTGGGCTACTACCTGTTTGCTTCCCGACGTCGCATCGCCCGCCGAAATATTGAGCTTTGTTTTCCTGAACTCTCCACCGGGGAGGTTGACCGTTTGACCCATCGGCATTTCGCCGCCCTGGGGGTGGCTTTATTCAGCACTGGCGTCAGCTGGGTCGCCTCTAAGAAGCGCCTGAAAAAATTGATTCAATATCGCAATCGTGAATACTATGATCAGGCCGTTGCCGATGGACGCCATATTATTTTCCTGGCGCCCCATTTTCTCGGCCTTGAGCTGGGGGGCATGTGTTTTTCCCTCGAATGCCCCGGAGTCAGCATGTACCGGAAAATACATGATCCGGTTATTGACCGGCAGGTATATCAAGGCCGCTGCCGATATGGCGGCATCATGATTGAGCATAAGAGTTCATTGAAAACCCTGGTGCGCTTTTTACGCCAGGGGTTGACCTTCTATTATCTGCCGGATCAGAATCCTGGTCGCCGCCGGGGAATTTTTGTCCCTTTTTTTGGCATCCAGACCGCGACATATCCCACCCTCGGCCGGTTTGCCAAACTGGCTGATGCGGTGGTCATTCCCTGCTGCAGCCGTTTTCTGCCTTATGGAAAGGGGGTGGAAATAGTCTTCATGCCGCCACTTGAACCTTTTCCAACTGATGATCCGGTAGCGGACGCGACCCTGATGAACCGCCGCGTAGAGGAAGGAATCCGGCTGATGCCGGAAGATTATTTCTGGATTCACCGACGGTTTAAAACCAGACCGGCAGGCGAAACATCGCTGTATGAAAAGTGATTTTAACCTAAGTTAAGCAATTAGCGATTAGCTCTTAGCATTTAGCT
>JAYEKE010000205.1:4786-8380 GCA_034660915.1 Pseudomonadota bacterium | reverse complement strand
AGCAAACCTTATGCAGCAGAATAGGCGGAACAGGGATCGAACCTGTGACCCCCGGCTTGTAAGGCCGGTGCTCTCCCAGCTGAGCTACCCGCCCACACAAACAGCTTTAGTTCAGATCATCCTTTAAAGCCTTACCAGCCTTGAACTTCGGAACCGTACAGGCAGGAATTTTAATTTCTTCCCCGGTACGGGGATTCCGACCCATCCGTGCAGGACGTTCAGCCGCATAAAAAGTACCGAAACCTACCAGAGTGACTCTTTCACCCTTTTTAATTCCGCCTTTAACTTCTTCCATGAAAGCCTTCAATACTTTCTCCGAGGCGGCCTTGGAAACACCTGCTTTTCCAGCAATTCCCTCGACCAATTCAGCCTTTGTCATAACAATAATCCCCCTTTTGTTATTAAGATAATTTAAAACTTTGACCTTATTACAACCACCTTAAAGGCATGTCAAGCAAAAACTCAGCTGCCATAGGCCTTATCCGGCTCCTTTTGGCTCTTTTTCCCTTTTTCAAAAACCAGCAACGGAGTACCATTACCGTCAATCACTTCTTCTTCAATAACGCAGCGGCTGGCATCCATTTGCGGCAGGTCAAACATAATATCGGTCATCACCGACTCGATAATAGAACGTAACCCCCGGGCACCGGTTTTTTGCTCGGTTGCCTTGACCGCAATTCGTTGCAAGGCCCGCCCGGAAAATTCCAGTTCCACCTTATCCATGGCAAACATCTTTTTATACTGTTTTACCAGGGAATTCTTGGGTTCGGTAAGAATGCGAACCAAAGCCTCCTCATCCAGTTCTCCCAAAGCTGCCAACACCGGCAGCCGCCCGATAAATTCTGGAATCAAGCCATATTTGAGTAAATCTGCAGGGGTTACCTGGCTAAGAACCTCTTCAGCCGTCATTTCACTTTTGTCTTTAATGATCGAATTAAATCCCAGAACGTTACCACGCAAACGCCGCTGGACTATTTCATCCAGGCCATTGAAAGCTCCACCGCAGATAAAAAGAATATCACGGGTGTCCAGTTTGATAAATTCCTGCTGCGGATGTTTACGACCACCTTTGGGGGGAACACTGGCAACCGTTCCCTCAAGAATTTTCAACAGGGCCTGTTGCACCCCTTCACCCGATACATCACGGGTAATGGAAGGGCTGTCTCCCTTGCGAGCAATTTTGTCTATCTCATCAATATAGACAATACCCCTGGATGCCAGTTCAATATCATAATCCGCAGCCTGCAACAATGAAACCAGGATGTTTTCCACATCCTCACCAACATAACCAGCCTCCGTCAGGTTGGTGGCATCAGCAATGGTAAAGGGAACCTGGATGATACGAGCTAATGTCTGGGCCAGCAGGGTTTTACCGCAGCCAGTTGGACCAATCAGGACAATATTACTTTTTTGCAGTTCTACTTCCTGGTCATCGTCATATTCCTGGGCAGCAACCCGTTTGTAATGATTATAGACGGCAACAGCAAGTTTTTTCTTGGCCACCTCCTGACCAATAATATATTCATCCAGGCTATCCTTGAGCTCCCGCGGCACAGGAATATCCTCCCTAAATTTGGTCAGGGACTCTTTCTCCAGTTCACCGGAAATAATATTATTACACAGTTCAATACACTCATTGCAGATAAACACTGACGGACCCGCAATGAGCTTTTTCACACTATTCTGATCCTTGCCGCAGAACGAACACCTGAGCAAACCACTTTCTTTATCCCGTTTCATTTTTTCTCCACCTTCTCGCGAACCAATCGATGCTCAATGATTTCGTCAATTACACCATAATCTTTAGCCTGTTGTGCTGACATAAAAAAATCTCGATCAGTATCAACCTGGATATTTTTCATGGTCTTTTTGGTATGACGATGTAATATCTGGTTCAATGACTTTTTTAACCGCAGAATCTCCCGGGCATGAATTTCAACATCTGAAGCCTGTCCGGAAACTCCACCCATAACCTGGTGGAGCATAATTGTTGCGTGGGGCAAAGCGTACCTTTTCCCATCCGCCCCGGCAGACAAAAGCAACGCCCCCATGCTGGCCGCCTGTCCCACACAAATGGTGGTCACATCCGGTTTAACAAACTGCATGGTATCATAAACTGCCAACCCGGCAGAGACAGACCCTCCGGGGGAATTTATATAAATATTGATATCCTTATCAGGATCATCGGCTTCCAGGAAAAGAAGCTGGGCAATAATAGCGTTGGCCACCTGGTTATCTACAGCTGTTCCCAGAAAAACAATCCGGTCCTTCAACAAACGTGAATAGATATCGTAGGCCCGTTCACCATTCGGGCTCTGTTCAACCACCATCGGTACATAACTCATAATATTCAATCCTTAAATAAAATTATTTTTCTGCATAGGTAGCTTTCTCCAACAGATAATCAATAAGCTTATCCATCAGAGCCTGGTTATGAAGCATCTCCTGCAGCTCCGCTTCACGGCCCTGAAAGTATTCCCTTAATGCCTGCGGGTTCTGTCCAGACTGGGCAATAAACTTTTGCAATTGATTATTAATTTCATCCTGGGTCGCCGTTATCTTTTCACGATCAGCTATTTGTTCAAGAATTAAAGTATTTTTAACTGTTCGGGCTGCATCTTCGGCAATCTTTTCCAGGTTGGCAGCCACCATTTGGTCAATCATTACAGCATCAATCCCCTGGCTCTGATAACGGGATTTCATCCCCTGCACCATGGATTCTTTTTCATTTTTAACCAAGGATTCAGGAATTTCAAAATCAACCAGGTCACGCAATTTTACTAACAAATCATCAACCAGTTTCCGGCGAACTAAATCCTCTTTACGGGCTTTAACCCCATCCTCAAGTTTATCTTTAAGCTTATCCAGAGAGGTTATTTGCCCAGTTGATACATCCGCGGCAAAATCATCATTAATCTCAGGAAGCTTTTTCTCCTTAATTTCATTAACAGTTACCGTAAAAACAGCAGGTTTTCCCGCCAGTTCTTTATGGTGATAATCTTCAGGGAAAGTAACTTCAAGATCACGGGTTTCATTCAGTTCCAAACCAACCAATTGTTTTTCCAGATCAGGGATAAAGCTGCCAGAGCCAATTTCCACCGTGTATTCTGAGGCTGCGCCTCCGGGAAATTCCTCCCCATCTACCTTGCCGACAAAATCAATAATCAGGGTATCACCTTCCTTGGCCGGGCGATCCTCAACCGGGGCGAAATGGGCATAAGCCTGGCGCAGGCCTTCCATGCTTTCCTCTCTATCCTGGTCCGTTACTTCCACCGGCTCTCTTTCAAGCTCCAGACCCATATATCCTTCTATTTCAAACTGAGGCTTAACTTCAATGATTGCTTCATAGGAAAGATAATCATTCTCATCGCCAAAAGAAAGGTTTTCAATCTCAGGACGAGCTAAAGGAATCAATTTTGTCTCATTTAAAGCTTCAAGGTAGACTTTTTGCACCAGATCTTCCATCACCTCAGCCCTGATCTGATCAAAATAAAGGTTTTTCACGATATTAGCCGGAACTTTTCCCGGCCGAAAACCCTTAACCTTGGCTTTTTTACGATATTTTTTTATCGACTTATCTAATTCACCCTGGAT
>JAYEKE010000205.1:0-4686 GCA_034660915.1 Pseudomonadota bacterium | reverse complement strand
ATCACTTATTTGAACAAACACGGAAGATTTAATGGTGCGAGAGGGGGGACTTGAACCCCCACGGTAAAACCGCTAGATCCTAAGTCTAGTGCGTCTGCCAATTCCGCCACTCTCGCGAAAACAAAAAAAGCCACAGGATGACTTCTGCGGCCCGATCATAAATTCCACCAGCCTTACCCCTGCAACTTAACCCTGATGAATGGTGAGCCGTGAAGGAATCGAACCTTCAACCTACTGATTAAGAGTCAGTTGCTCTGCCAATTGAGCTAACGGCCCACACCGGTTAAAAGCTACAACCCCGCAGCCGGCGACGAAAGTAGTCGTATAATGAAAAACCAGGCACTTGTCAAACCTTTTTTATCATAAATAAAGAGGCTGCGACAACCTGCTTGTTTCCGGCAACTGGAAATGATATACACTATTAAACATAACGATGAGAAAAATTCCAGCTAACGCGGGCGTTGCCCACAAGTAAGTAGCCTTATCAGAACATTTTCTTGTTAAAAAAACAAGGAAATAACCTGTAAGTTACTAAATTTATCGGATAACAACCATGAAAAAAAACGAGGATAAACCGGTTACTTTAGAGCAGGCAGCCGCAAACCTGGAACAATTATACCCGACCCAGGTCATTGACCACTGGCTACAACCCCGTAACCTGGGAAAGCTGAAAAGAAGCGACGGGCATGCGGGCGGCCAGGGACCCTGTGGCGATTCCATATGGATGTGGATACAGGTTACTGACAATAAAGGGGATGAAATCATTAGCCGGGCAACATTTATCAGTGACGTCTGTATCGGAGCGGTATCCTGCAGCAGTGCCTTAACGGAAATGATCACCGGCATGGAAGTGCGGCAGGCCATGCAAATCAGCCCGGACATTCTCCGAAAAACATTGGGTGGACTGACAGAAGAGAAAAGTCATTGTGCCGACCTGGCGATCAAAACCTTAAAGGATACCATCCGCAGCTATCACCAGGGGCGCGCTGCAGGCTGGAAACTTCTCTACCAATCCTGATGGCTTCAGTGCTTCCAGAAAGTTGGCGTCAAAAGTATCAGTACGGTATAAATCTCCAGACGACCGACCATCATGGCCAGACTTAATATCCATTTCACATAATCGGGATAAAAAGCATAATTACCAGTTGGGCCGATACGACCAAAACCGGGACCAATGTTGCCTACCGTTGCCAGTGCTGTCGTCAACGAACTGACAATATCAATACCGGCAGTTGAAACAATAAAAGTAACCAGCAAAACAGTAAAGATATAGAGGAAGAAAAAACCTGAAATAGCATAAACAATATTCTTACGTACCGGATTTCCACTGATCCTCAGGGTAAACACACCTTTGGGATGCACCAAGTATTTCATCTCGTTAATTCCCTGCTTCAGCAGGGTTACAATCCGGACAACCTTGCCCCCTCCACCGGTTGATCCGGAACATCCGCCAACAAACATCAGGGTAAAAAGAACCATCTGGGCTACATAAGGCCATTGCTCATAATCAGCGGTGGCATAACCTGTCGTGGTTAAAATGGAAGCAGCCTGGAAAGCCGCATAGCGAAAGCTGTCAAAAAGGTCGCTGAAAACCCGGTGATAAAGTACCACCGTCATAATCATCACGGCCCCGGCAAAAATAAACAAGTAAGCTTTCAACTCAGTATCAGAAAAAATCTTGCGGAAATTACCAGTCAGTAACTTGAAATGGAGGGTAAAATTCATCCCGGCAACCAGCATGAAAAAAGTGATAACCAGATCAATATAAGCCGAATCATAATGGCCGACACTGGTATTCCTGGTAGAAAACCCCCCGGTTGCAACCGTCCCGAAAGTATGAGTCAGAGCGTCAAAAAGATTCATCCCTCCAAACATCAGTAAAACAGCTTCGGCAATAGTTATCCCCAGATAAATATACCATAAATATTTAGCCGTCTCGGTAATCCGGGGAGTTATTTTATCCATGGTAGGACCCGGAGCCTCTGCTTTAACCAGCTGCAGTCCACCAACTCCAAGCAGCGGGAGAATGGCAACGGTCAAAACCACGATCCCCATTCCTCCCAGCCAGTGAGTCAGGGACCGCCAGTAAAGAATTGCTTTGGGAAGTGATTCAATCTCCGTTAAGATGGAAGCTCCGGTAGTCGTAAAGCCGGACATGGTCTCAAAATAGGCATCAGCATAATGAGGAATGGTTCCGGAAAAATAAAACGGCAGGGCCCCGACCATGGACGCCAGCAGCCAGCCGAAAACCACGAACAGAAAACCATCACGAATGGACAAAGATTCCCTGGTTTTACCTTTCATCCGCCATAAAATACCTCCGGCGCCCATAAGAACAGCCAATACCGGATAAAGGAAACTGCGAATGGTCTTATATTCATCATACCATAAAGCCACAAGCACTGATGAAAGCATGAACAGAGAAGTTATCGCCAGCAGAATGGCAATAATTTTAGCAACAGTTCGAAAATGCATAATCAGTGACTGAAAATTTCTTCAAGACGTTCGATTTGTTCTATCCTGGCAAAGGTAATCACATCATCTCCACCCTTAATGATAAAATCACCATTCGGGACATAATTATTATCCTGACGGTTGACAGCAACCACCAAAGCCCCGGATGGCAATGGCAGCTCCTTAACCGCTTTGCCAACCACCTCACTTGATTCAGGAATGGCAAACTCGATGGTTTCCGCCCGGCCATCAAAAACAGTGTGAACACTTTTGATATTACCTCGGTGAATAAATTTCAGAATAGCACTGACTGAACTTGCCTTGGGACTGACGGTTGCATCAATCCCCAGATTGGCGGCAATAGTAACATAATTGGTTTTATTCACCAGCGGAATCACCCGCTTGACGCCTAAACGTTTGGCATAGATTGCCGTCAGCATATTCAGGGCTTCATCATTAGTCGTCGCAATCAGCAGATCAGCAGTATGCAACTGTTCCTCCTCAAAAATTTTCTCCTCTGAAATATCTTCATTGATAATCAGGGCCTCCGGAAACTGGGCCGCCAGTAGCTTACAGCAATCATAATTCTTGTCAACAAGCTTAACCTTGCGTCCCGCTCGGATTAACTGTTCAGTCACATTCTGACCAATTTTGCCGCCGCCGACCACCACAATATGCTGCAATATCTTTTTCTGTAGCCCGGTGCGGGACAATACTTTTTCCAGATTATCCCGACTTGAAACCAGGTAGAGATGGTCTTCCACATAAATGACAGTGTCCCCGGAGGGAATTATGAGCTCACCCAGGCGTGAAATCCCGGCAATGATAAAATTATATTGCAACTCACGACGTATATCTTTCAAAGTTTTGCCCTTGAAAAATGAGTGCTCATCAACGTATATGCCCCGCAGTTGAATATCGGTATCTTCAAATACCAGAATATCACTGGTCGCGCCATGCTCCACGGTATTCACAATGGCCCGTACCGCCTCGATTTCCGGATTAACAATATAATCAATTCCCCGCAGGCCATACTTGAACACGGCCGATTTTCCATAGGCCACATTCCGCACCCGGGCAATCTTCACTGGGACCTCAAACTCACTGTCCACCACCAGGCAGGAAATCATGTTGACTTCATCAAGATCCGTTACCGCTATAAAAGCATCAGCACTTCCCACCCCGGCATCTTCAAGGACTTGTGGGCTGCTGGCCTCACCATGAACAACCAGGCAATCAAGGTGTTCGGCAACAAATTTGGCTCGTTCACGATCCTTCTCAATCAAAATCACATCCTGATTGCCACCAACCAGCTGCTCAGCTATGTGGAAGCCCACCTCTCCTGATCCGGCTATAACGATTCTCATATACCGCCCCCAAGCTGGAAACAGGCAGACTTTGGAGTTTCCCCTTGACTTAGGTTAAAAAAAAAGCTCATATTATAATGCAGAATCCAGCATGGCCAAATTCACTGTCCTCAGGGATACTTTTTGCGTTACTATTATTTTGCTTGAGCGGAACTGATTTTCAGCACTTTTGGTGTTCGGTTGCCACTACCATACTGATAATCTTAAAAAATATCAAGAAAGGGAAAAACTTGACAACGAAAAACGAGGAAATTCTGCAGACCTTAAAAAATACCATGGAAGCTGAGTTGATTGGCAATCAATTTTATAAAAATGCGGCCCAGAATACCACTGATGAACAGGGAAAAAAGTTTTCCGGCAAATGGCTGAAGAAGAAATGATCCATTTCAACTACCTGCGCCGGCAATATCAATCAATTTTTGATACCGGATCCTATGATTTTTCGACTAAACTGGTAAAAGAAGCGGCAAAACAAGATGACAACCCGATTTTCAGCCAGAAAATGCGTGAAAGGATTAAGGACTGTCACTTTGAAATCAGCGTACTGTGACCATTGCCATGAAGCTTGAAATGGATTCCGTCAGGTTTTATCGACATTGTACTGAGCTGGCAGCTACTGAAAAGGCGAAGATTTTCTACCTTGAACTGGCAGAATGGGAACAGGAACACCTCCAATCACTGGAACAGGAACTGGAAATGCTTAAGGAAGATTATTGGGAGACCAACCATTTCGTTCCCATATAGACAGGTGTATGAATGATTGTAACTATTCAGCACATTGCATCGTTACTCAACAAGTAGTAAACTCGGGACTGTCCCCAGCTTCACCGGGGGCTGTCCCAGATGTTTACGGACTATGAAACAA
>JAYEKE010000204.1 GCA_034660915.1 Pseudomonadota bacterium | reverse complement strand
AAACAGGGATTGGAGAATCTGAGGTTGAAAGTGCTTTGAAAGCTGCTGGAGCCTGGGAATTTGTCTCGGCTATGCCCCAGGGAATGTATTCGGATATTGGCGAAAGGGGTGGTAAACTATCAGGTGGGCAGCGGCAAAGGCTGGCTATTGCCAGGGCTTTGGTACATAAACCGCGGCTCTTAATTCTTGATGAAGCAACCAGTGCATTGGATATTGAAAGTGAAGCGGCGATCTGCGAAACCTTGCAGAAATTGCGTTATGAACTGATTATTCTGGCTATTTCACATCAGCCAACCATGGTTGAAGCGGCTGACCGCACATATCGACTTGAAAATGGTAAAGTCTTCTTGCTTGAAGGAATACAAGGGAAATCTTTGACTGGAAACATAAAGTGAGAGCATTTTTTGCTGGTCCTCAGGCACCGCCAGGTTTTCTGCGGGATTTGCTTGCCGAGCGGATAAGAGCAGTTCCAGACGGTGGGTCCATCGATTGGGTGACTTATTATTTTCGTGATCGACATCTGGCTGAGGATTTATTGACTGCCCATCGTCGCGGGGTCAGAGTGACGCTAACCATTGAAAAAAATCCGCGTAATGCTCATGCCAATGAGGCGGTAAGCGAAATGCTTGCCGGACCACAAGGTTTGGGGGCCGGATTTCGTTCTCTGTCTTTGTCCCTGTTGACATCCCGGTTCAGGACCGGTTGGGAACCACACCTGCACGAAAAACTGTATTGTTTTTCTCATCCGCAGCCAGTAGCCTTCCTTGGCTCTTACAACCCCTCAGGGGATCAACCGGAAGAATGCCCGGAAATTATCAGGGAAATTGGTGACCAAAACCGTGGCTATAATGTTTTGATTGGGGTGACAGATCCCCAAGTGGTTCGTTATCTGGTTGCCCATGCCAGGTATTTGCATAGAACTGAAATAAGAAGTACCCAGCGTTTTTCCCTCTATAATAATCTGGAGTTCCAGACCATTAATGGAAGAATTTTCTTTTTGCCCCGTTTACTTCCGCATCCGGTTATGCGATTTTTAAATGCTTTAGGACCTGATTGTAACTTGAAGTTTGTCATCTCTCACCTGAAAGGTCCGACTATGGCCCGCAAATTGGTAAAACTTGCCAGAAAAGGGCATAATGTTGAGATTCTGGCAGATTCTACTTTGCGACGGGTACCGGAGTCGGTGGAAAGAATCCTCAGGGATGCCGGGATTTCCTTCCATCGTCTGGGGAGTGAAAATGGTTTGCCTATGCATGATAAATTTGTTCTGGTAGAGGGTATTAAGAAGCGTTGGGTGATTTTCGGCAGTTTTAACTGGACAGTTCGTTCCTGGTGGCTGAACCAGGAGATTGGTATGATTTCCTCCGATTCCGGATTATATAAAGCTTTTTATTCCCGTTGGGAAGAGTTAAGTTCCCAGTCGGAGCATGGAAAAGTATAGTAGTACCTTACTCCTGAAAATCTGTCACTCTTTTCAGTACCCCCTTGAGGGGTAAAAAAACAAGAAATTGACGGGAACACATTGGATGTTCGGGCTTGGCTCATAGCGGTATTGGCCGCCGAACGAATCACACGATGTGATTTGCGGTGGACGCCTCGGAGCTGCACACGACGTGCAGCGAGAATGAGTGAGAGCCATGCCGGAACATTCTGACACCTTAATTTGGGTTGCGGGAACAGCCCCGCATTAGTAGTTTCTATGGGGCTGGAAAGATGCATCGCAATATTTGATGCCGATTATGCCATTCTGATTTTGTCCTAAACTGAGCGATTAGCCTTTAGCGGTTAGCTATTAGTTTAATGATTACAGGATTTTTTGCTATTACAAACGTAAACATTCGACTACGTTTTCAGAAAAGATAAAAATACTCTCACAGAGGCACA
>JAYEKE010000203.1 GCA_034660915.1 Pseudomonadota bacterium | reverse complement strand
GAATAATTAGGGACACTCCCCATAATAAACAGGAAAGGAATCCGGCATGACTCCCGCGAATCAATACAACCAATACCGACAGATGGAAATTACTACCAACAACGACCCGAAAAAACTGGTCCTCATGCTCTATGACGGCTGCCTCAAGTTTTTGACCATTGCCGAAAAGGCGATGGAAAAGAAAGAAATTGAGAAAAAGGCCATTCATATCGGCAAAGCCCTGGCGATTATCAGTGAACTCAACAGCTGCCTGGATCGCCAGCTGGATGATGAAATCGTTCCCTTCCTCGAAGCCATGTACACCCATATGATGCATAAACTGCTGGAAGCCAACCTGACCAATGATGCCAAAATTGTGCAGCACGTCTACCGGCTGGTGGAAAACCTGCGCCAGAACTGGCTGGAAACCGTCATGAACGAAGAGAAAACCACCGGCAGCGAAAAACCAAAGACAGCGAGCCCGGTGATGGAAACAGCCGCACCCCGGCAACCGCAATCGGCTACCGGAACCTACGGGATGACGGCCGGCGGCAACAACCCGGCAACCGCCCACAAAGCTCCCCTTTCATTCGTAATCTAAACAAAATATGGGGACATGACCTTAATTATTGGCGGGTTTTCAATAATTAAGGATCGTGTACCCATATTTTATCTAATTCAATAATATGAAAAAACTTATCAAACAACTGGAAAAAGCCCGGGAGCTCTACCGGGAGGTTGAAACCGCCGGCCGCTTGCTGGGGGAAACTCCGGTGGAAGACTGGAGCCAGGAAAAATTACAACGTTTCCAAGACCATCGCCGGCAGGTGTTCGCGGCCCTGGAAAAAGTCAATGTCGGCATCAACTCCATGAGCCAACAGTTTCCCTCGGCTGCCGATATTCCCGCGGAGATGCAGGCCCTGATCAAAGAACAACTGGACCTGATCGAGCTCATCCAACAACATGACCGAAAACTTCTCGCACGGGGCCAGGAGATCAAACAGCAACTGGCACCGCTGCTGAAAAATATCAACACCTACCGAAAACTCTTCAAGGAGTACCAACCCGAAGATAAAAATCCCCCGCCACCACGATTCTTCAAGGCCACAATTTAGGGCAATTAAGGGGACCAATTAAGGGGACAGTATACTTAATTACTCGAAGCAGTTAACCATATTCAATTAATGGGACAGTATACTTAATTATTCAAAGCCGTTAACCATATTTATATTTCAAAATTACGCAAGAAAGGAAATCTGAATATCTGTATGAGAATTAAGTATACTGTCCCCTTAATTACCCTTAATTCAATTCGTAAGTTGCCAAAAAAAAATCATTATGGTAGTCAGAAAGGCATGCGAAGAAAGAACTATTCCCTTTCCGGCAAAGAAAAAGATCTCATCATTGCCCGGATCAGCAAGCTGTTAGCCGGGCAGCCGGAAATCACCTTTGCGTATCTGTACGGGTCATTTCCTGGAAATTTGCCGTTTCATGATCTGGATGTGGCCATATATGTGGAGAATATTGACTTGAAAATGAGCAGTCACTACGTCCTTCAGTTAGCGCAGGAGCTTAGTATTTCAACGAAAGTACCGGTTGATGTGAAAATTCTGAACAAAGCCCCCTGCCCATTTGTCTACCAGGTGATTCGCGGTCAACTCCTGGTGGAAAAAAACCCCGATCTCCGCTGCCGATTCGTGGAGAGAACAATCCGGCAATACCTGGACATAAAACCCATCCTGCGCCGGGCAACGAAAGAGGCATTCGCCTCATGAGCCTTAATCAGGAACTGATTCGCGGCCGTTGCCGGGAAATCATGGAATCTCTGGAACGTCTGGACCGGATTGCCAAAGAACCAAAAGATACCTTTGTTCATAATCAGGATCTTCAGGATATTGCCTGCTATCGCCTTCTGGTCGCCATTGAATCAGCACTGAGCCTCTGCTACCACATCGCCGCCAAACAGTTGCAAAAAGTACCGGAAGAATACGCTGAATGTTTTGCCATTTTAGCCGATGCCGGGATTATTCCGGCAGCTCTGTCAACAGAGCTGCAAAAGATGGCCCGCTTCCGCAATCTCCTTGTTCATATGTACTGGAAAATTGATTACCATGCTGTTTATGATATTCTCCAGGACAACCTCGATGATCTGAGCAGTTTCAGCTCCATCATTGCCGGCCTTCTTTAAAAAAGTTGCGTTTTTTGAACCACCGGGAGGCGGCGGCAAAATCACGATTCAGCAGGGCGGCCAGGAAGGCCAGGCGGGCTGTCTCACCGGTGTGGCGCAGATTCCAGGAAAGCCGGGATTTTTCCAGAGCCCCGGCGCCGTCGCCGGACCGCAAACAAGCCGACGCCTCATCAAAGAGTTCGCCAGCCATCTTGACAATCAACGCCAACTTTTCCAGCTCACAGGCACAACGACTGCAGATATTATTTTCTCCCCCGTTTCTTTTCCCACAGGCGGGACAGGTAATCTCCATCAGCATTTCTCCAGATCTTCAAATAATTAAATATACTGTCCCCCTAATTCCTTGTCCCCCTAATTCCTCCCAATGCGTGATTTCAAGACCTGACCCCACGGGTTTAATCTTCAAGGTAGAAAAGCAGGTCGGCCAAGGACTCGTTCAGCTCGGCCAGCCGCTCCCATTGCCGGGCGGCGATGGCCTCGCGCCCGGCGGTAATCAGCGTTTTTATCTCGGCGGCATCGGTTTCATCGGCAATGGACCGCAACTTTGCCGCCCGCCGCCGCAGTTCACGGGCTAGATCGACAGCCTCCTGAGCTTCGGCGTCTCCAGCCATCTCCTCAATTTTATCATCACCATCCTCGCCGCCCCCCACGGCTGAATCAACCACGGAGAGACTGTCCACCGAACGTTGCAGGCCATCAACAACCGCGGTTTCCATCCGCACGGTTTTTGCCAGGCCGGTACTTTTTTCACTGGCGGTCACCGCCAGGATACCATCCAGGTCCAAGCGCATGGTAAGGATAATCTCGTTGCCCGCCGGGACCGCGCTCAAACTGTCAACCTGAAAATTACCCACAAAAGTATTATCGCTCACCAACGGTTCCTCCCCCTGGTAAACACGGATATCAATCTTCTCCTGGTTGTCAACCATGGTGGCGAACCTTTCGCTCCTGGCGGCTGGCAGGGGCGTGTTGCGCTTGATAACCGGACAATAGCAATTCTGGCTGAAAGAACCCTGAAACTCACCGAAGGCCCGGGTCCCAAAAGTATAGGGGGTAATATCAACCAGCACCGCCGCTGTCGGCAGGCCGCTCATCACCCCGCCCTGGATCGCCGCTCCGAGAGCGACAATCAGCTCCGGGTTGATTTCATCATTGATTGCCGCTCGCATTTCCCGGGAAAACAACTCGGCAACCAGAGGTGTTCGACTTGATCCCCCTACCATTAAAACCCGGTCAATGGCTCCGGGCAGCATGGCGGCATCCCGCAGGCAGGAGTGGACACAGTCCATGGTTTTTCGCAGCAGCGGCTCGATCATTTCTTCGTAGTCCGACCGGGAAATTTCCTCGATCAAATGGTGTTCATCGCTGATATATTCCTCTTTGATTTCGGCATAGTGATGATCGGAGAGCTGCCGCTTGGCCCTTTCCACCGCCGACCAGAGGCGATTGTATCCCTGGCTGTCGGTACGGAGGTCGATACCGGATTTTTCCCGGAATTTTTCCGCCACATGGTCTATTAACAGGCGGTCAAAATCATCACCGCCGAGCTTCGTATCCCCGTGGCTGGCCTTCACTTCCACTACCCCGTTTTCCACCACCACCAGGGAAACATCGAAAGTTCCGCCGCCAAGATCATAAACCAAAATTGTCTGGTTATCATTTTTTTCAATATCATAGGCCAACGCCGCGGCCGTCGGCTCATTAATAATTCGCCGCACCTCAAGGCCGGCCAATTCTCCCGCCTTCCGGGTCGCTTTTCGCTGCCGGTCATCAAAATAGGCCGGAACGGTAATCACCGCCGCGCTGATCTCTTCTTCCAGAAAAGTTGCCGCCGCGTCCCGTAATTTCCCCAGGATAAGGGCGGAAATCTCTTCCGGGCTATACTCCTTTTCACCCAGGGAAACCGACTCGTCGGCGCCCATGAGACGCTTGATGGAAAGGATGGTCTCATCCGGGCGCAACAGCATCTGGTTTTTCGCTTCCCGGCCGACCACCAGCTTTCCCCGGCCGTCAAGACCGACACAGGAGGGCATGATCGATTCCCCATCAATGGGGATAATCCGCGGCTGCCCATCGCCAATAACCGCCACCTCTGAATTGGTGGTTCCCAGGTCAATACCTATAATATGTTCCATTTCTTATTTTCCTTTTATTTATTCTCGTTACTTTTTTTGTTTTTAGCCACCTTTACTTCCGCCAGCCGCAACACCCACCCCCGATAGCGGTAACCGGCCGCCAGTTCCGCCAGCACCACATCCGCGGGAGCAGCAGCCGTTTCTTCCACCGCCACCACCTTCATGGAACCGGGATCAAAGACCTGACCGACGGTCTGCACCGGTTCCACTTCGGCTTGCCGCAACAGGGCGGCAAAGTGATCCCGGAGGATGGCAAAACCATCACCGACATTTTCCCAGGCCTGCCGACGACGACGGCCGACGGCAAAAAATCCCATCGGCGGCGGCACCGCCAGCCGCTTTTCCAGTCGCTGAAAACGATCGAATAAATCCACCAGGGGCAGAAAAACAGCCCTTTTCACCTCCATATCCTCCGCCTGCCGTTTCGCTTCATCAGCCTGATCCAACCTGGCCTGCAAACGGCTGATCACCTCTTCAAATTCATCCAGGACACCACCGAAGCGGGACAGGCCATCATTCGTTCGCCGGGATTGTTTGCGAAATTCATGGCGAACAGCACAAAGTTCAGCATAAAAGCCATAGAGGTCCGGATGGTCCACATCCACCTCTGGTGGCAATTTTTCCGGCTCAATCGGCGGCTTTTCTTCGAGGGAATCCAACCAGGACTGACATTGTTCTTCAATCTGCCGCCGCCAGTCCGGAATCGAGGATCCGTCATCATCAGAGCCGCGGCCGATACCAGCGGTTATCTCGTCAACCTCTTTAACTTCTTTGGTAACCGGGACATCCTCGGAAGTTTTAACGGTGATATTTTCACTCTCACCATACAGAGATCGTAATCCGCGACTGAAAAAGTGAAAAAAAGGGGTCAGACCCCTTTTTTTTCGACCCTTTTTTTTCACTGGCTCATCCATCGACGAAGGTACTCCTGTAATCGGTTGAAATCCGGCGGCACGCGGGCTTCTTCAATGGCTGGATTTTCCCGCAGAACCGCGAAAGGCAGCGGCATGCCCGGCTCCAGGTCAAACAGGTAATGACGCATCCGGCTTTCCTCATCCCGCAGCAGTTCGTAGGCATCATGAATCAACTGAAACCGCTCCGGGTGACGATCCGGCGGGAAACTCCGAACCAGCTTCAGATAGGCCTGGCGGACAGCCTGATCATCGGCCTGGAGATCAATACCTAAAATCTCATAAGGGGTCATGGTTTTCCTCCATCAGGTTCTATGTTCAAAGGTAAACCGTATACCTTACACCTTATACCGTAAACCATACACATACTAATCATCTAAGAAATCAAACAAACTCGAAACTTCCGAAAGCTCGTCCGCTTCTTCGGATGCTTGAACCTTTTTCTTCGCCTGGGGATATAACGAAGGCCTGCGGGATGTATCCCAGGAAGGCGGTGGCTCACTGGCTCCCGGCGGCAAGGGCATATCCCAATTACCCCCGACATCTTCATCCAGATCATCCTCGGGAACATATTCATCCTCCGGGCCAGCAAAATCTTCGCCGATACGTTCCTTCATTTCCGCAAACAGGGCCAAAAATGCCTCCAGCTTGACCAGCAGATCTTTAATTTTGTCAACCAGCTGCTGCTCCTGCCTTTTTTCGGCGGCGGCAAGAATTTCTCGCAAGCGGACAACGTCTTCTTCCCGGGGAATTTTCTCCGCTCCCTGTTTTTCAACCAGAAAACGATAATAGAGATAATGGGGAGAGTGGGCGTCGATGGCTCGCAAGCGCCGCAGACAGGCACGAACCAGGCGCTTGTCAACCAGGGACTCAGGTAACAGATATTCCATCACCTTGACCACCTGCCCGGCATCCGCCCGGGGCATCACTTTCGTCAGTATTTTTTGCAGCTGCTTCCCCTCTTTTTCCGGCAGCCAGGCATCATCATCAGCAGTCAGCAAAAGACCACAATACTGATAAACCTCCAGGTAATCCATAGCGGTGGCCACAGAAACCCCGGAAAACTGCTTCTTTACTACTTTTTGTACCCAGGGGAAAGAACGGAGATCAAATCCCTGGATCAGGGCATACAACCGGTAAAAGTAAAGGAACTTGTCGGGATTCGGGGCCTGCTCCACAGCCCGCTGATAATAGTCCCGGGCCTCCTCTTTTTTATCAGCCGCCAGGGAAAAAATCGACCAGCGTCCCAACAGATAGGAACGTCCGCGATTGAAATCATCAAGCTCCGGCCGGGCAATTTCCTCAACTTCAGCCAGAAGTGAACGGCAGTTTTCCCATCGTCCTTTGCGTACCTGATCCTGGGCCAGCACGATTGTCAGCAGGATAAATTTCGCCTGGGTGAAGCTGTCCAGCGGATCCAGGTCCAGGGCCCGGCGAAAATATTTCCGGCCCTTGTGCAGCGCCCCACGTTCCCAACAGCCGGCACCAGCTTTAAGCAGGGCATCTTTATCATCGGGAAAGCGCTTGACAATATCATCCAGCAGACGATTTCGTTTGGATTTCCAGCCGGCGCCGACGTACATTTCCAGTAAATCCAGCCAGGCCTTTTTGTTGCCGTCATCCGCTTTGATACTGAGCAAAAAATACTTTTCCGCCATTTCAGGATCGAAGATTTCCCCGGCATCAGGTTCGGCATCATGGTAGCCCGGCAGCTGAAAAGGGTTTGTCTCCATCCCCGGGATCTCATGGGCAAACAATTCTCCCAGACGGGCATAGATCAGGCTGTTGAGAAGCTGGTTTTCACCATAAAAATGCTGATACCGCCGGATAAATTCCTGCCAGAAAAAAACCGCCTCCTCTTCCTCCCCCCAACCAACTTCACAATCCAGGGCCGTCAATCTGAGACCCTGCAAGACAATCGTCTTGTTTTTTTCCTGTTCTTTCCGGGACAAATCGTACAGAAAATGAAGATACTGATCACGCTGTTCACCTTCAAGATGGTAGCCGCCGTTGTAGTAAAAGCGGGTCAATGAGCCCTGGACATCCGGCGTTTCAGCCGGGAACCCGGCCCGGGAACGGCGCAGATAGCGAAAGGAATCCCGGTGACGACCGGTCATCCAGAGATAGTTCGCCCGGGGGAGGACATCGGCCAACTCCGGCCGGCCGGCCAGCAGGCAGGCATCCCGCAGCCGCGATTCATCTTTCGCCAGTTGCCGACAACGGGAATCATCAACCGGCAACAGGAGCAGCTGAAAAGGAGCCGCCGCGTCAACCAACCACGAATCCGCCGGCAAACGGGCAAAAGCCTGCCCGGCTTTGTCATCCTCACCCCGATAGAAGGCTGCCAAACCCTTGATGAAAAGGCGCCAGTGGGCAAAAAGGGAACGGCGACCCAAGTTGCCGACCGCGGCCAGGGCTTCATCATAGGATTCAGCGCAGATCAGCGCCAACGCCTGGTGAACCTGAGCCAATTCGGCTGCCGGGCCGGGATGTTCGGCTGCCAGGCACGAAGGAAAATCAGCAAAAGACAGCACCAGGACATCGGCGGCCCGCAGCATTGGAAGACGATCGTCATCATCCTGGACGTCGGCAGTCAGCAGGCGGGCGGCAACCTCCGCGGCGCCGGCAAAATCACCACCTTCACGGGCCAGGCGCAAAGCCAGATCATCAATCTCCGGCGCCGGAGACATTTTCTTGAGCGGGGCGAAAGCGGCGCGGGCCTGGGAGACCTTCCCCTTGTCCAGTAAAACCTTCACTAAAGCTACGTGCGCCCGGCAAAGCAGCGGTTCATAACGCTCATGATCACGGTCACACAGCCGCTGGGCGGCACTGATCGCCTGGCGAAAATTGCCGCTTTCAATACTTTGCTTGAATTGGACTTCCAACTCTTCAATCGTCAGCGCTTTTTTCGGTGTGCGGGATTTTTTACTACGCTTCTTTTTCTTTTTAGCCATCAATTCTCCCAGAAAAGAAGGACACTCCCCATTTCAGAAAAGAGGGACACTCCCCCTTTTAATTTCTCCAGAGAGGCAAATGTATGATTGCAAGGCCTGACCCCACAGTACCACACAAGACCTTCTTCGTGTTCCTTCGTGTGCTTCGTGGTGAAATTTTTTTGCCCTGCGTCCTGAATTTGTGATAATTCACTTTCCCGCCTTCCTTCGCCTGCGGTCCGTACTGGTTTGCACGTTTGCTTCGCCGTGCTTCGCGGGGGGACACTCTTGACTATCGCTCGCCCAGTGGAGGAACAGCTTGA
>JAYEKE010000202.1 GCA_034660915.1 Pseudomonadota bacterium | reverse complement strand
CGCCCTTGACGCCAGGCCCAAAGCTGAGGGCTGATATAATAAACCAGGGGGATACCAAGTTTTTTCACCTGGGGAGCAACCAGATGAAGATTAAAATCCGGGAAATCAACCAGCACAACCAGGTCAGGTAGCTGCTGCTGAAGGTAGGTTTTTATTTTCTTCCAGCCTTTGACAATGTCTGGAATGCGGCCTAGCACTTCGGTAATCCCAACCACCGACAAGCGTGAGGATGGAAAAATCAGGGAAATCCCGGCGGCAGCCATGCGTGAACCGCCAACTCCATCAAGCTGAACTCCGGGAAGTATCTCCCTGATGGCAAGGGCGAGATTGGCGCCATGAAAATCCCCTGAATCTTCACCGGAAATAATACAGATTCTTACTGCCTTATGGAGTACATCCCGGGAACCTTCAGCTGAATTCATGGACATTCATCTTCGCAACCTGATTATTGCCCTTGAGCTGCAGCAATAATCTCTTTAATCCTGAATGCTATTTTCAATGCCGCCAGGCCATCGGCACCGGACACCGTCGGTTCACTTTGATCACGAACAGACTGCACAAATGATTCAATTTCCAGCTTCAATGAATCAGCTTCAGGATATTCATGTTTCTGTACATTAATATCAGGAATAGGAGAATAATAATCCAGCTCTTTTTTTTCGCATTGAACCAGGGAGAAGTTTGATAAATCCATTGAAATATAAACATCAGGTTGAAAAAGACGGATTTTACGTTCCTTCTGGATTGATACCCGACTGGCTGTCAGGTTGCAAACCGCACCATTAGTGAAATGAATTCTCACGTTAGCGATATCAACCTGACCAGAAAGTACCGGCACCCCAACGGCAAAGATTGCTGAAATTGGACTTTTCACCAGACAAAGCACCAGATCCAGATCATGAATCATCAGATCCAACACCACATCCACATCCACACTACGAAAAGTAAAAGGAGATAAACGATGGACCTCAAGAAAGCGTGGCTGTTTGGTTATCTCCAGTCCGGCCGCAAAGGCCGGGTTAAAACGCTCCAGGTGGCCAATCTGCAATATACGCTGTTTTGCTTCGGCCAGACGAACCAGTTCTTCAGCTTCCGCTACCGTGGCCGCAATAGGTTTTTCCAACAGCACATGGACTCCTGAGTTCAGAGCCTGACAGGCAACCTGATAATGATCAACGGTAGGAACCACCACGGAAACAGCATCAACTTGCGGATAAAGCTCTTCAGCAGTGGCTAAAGCCTCGGTATGGTATTGATCGGCTATCTCTTGAGCCTGTTTCTGGTTGATATCTACAATACCAACCAGATCAACATCCGCCATATCGGCATACTTTTGAACATGAAAGCGACCTAAATGGCCAACGCCGACAACGCCAACACGAAGTTTTTTATCACTCATGATTTCCGACAGATTCCCCGTTCAGACCCCCGAATAAATTCCAGCATATGTCTGACTTCGGGAAATTGAACATAATCTTTCTCCACCTTTTCCACGGCCTGGGCCAATCCAGTCCCCGGCATACGGTGAAAAAGCAGGCGAAAAACCTTTTTTAAAACCCTGGTAGTTTCCTTAGAAAATCCCTGTCGCCTTAAACCAGTCAGGTTAAGACCATGCAAGCGGGAATGGTTTCCAGAGGCCAGGCAGTAAGGCGGTACATCCTGGCTGACCCCGGCCATCCCGGCAATCATGGCCGAACAGCCGATCCGGCAAAATTGATGGATGGCCACCAGACCACCGATAATCGCCTGATTCTCAATAAGAATATGACCGGCCAAGGTGGCTCCATTAGCCATAATTATCTGATCACCCAGCTGACAATCATGGGCTACATGACAATAGGCCATCAAAAAACAATGGTTTCCCACCCGGGTTACAACCCCACCACCAGGAGTACCCCGACTGATGGTAACATATTCACGG
>JAYEKE010000201.1 GCA_034660915.1 Pseudomonadota bacterium | reverse complement strand
CGCCCTTGACGCCAGGCCCAAAGCTGAGGGCTGATATAATAAACCAGGGGGATACCAAGTTTTTTCACCTGGGGAGCAACCAGATGAAGATTAAAATCCGGGAAATCAACCAGCACAACCAGGTCAGCCCGCTGCTGCTGAAGGTAGGTTTTTATTTTCTTCCAGCCTTTGACAATGTCTGGAATGCGGCCTAGCACTTCGGTGATTCCAACCACCGACAAACGTGAGGATGGAAAAATCCGGGAAATCCCGGCGGCAGCCATGCGTGAACCGCCAACTCCATCAAGCTGAACTCCTGGAAGTATCTCCCTGATGGCAAGGGCAAGATTAGCACCATGAAAATCCCCTGAATCTTCACCGGAAATGATACAGATTCTTACCGCTTTATGGACCACATCCCGGGAATCTTCAGCTGAATTCATGGACATTTATCGTCACAACCTGATCACTGCTGCCTGGCTGCAGCAATAATCTCTTTGATCCTGAAGGCTACTTTCAATGCCGCCAGGCCATCGGCACCGGACACCGTCGGTTCACTTTGATCACGAACAGAACGTGTAAATGATTTAATTTCCAACTTCAAAGAATCAGCTTCAGGATATTCATGTTTCTGTACATTAATATCAGGAATAGGAGAATAATAATCCAGCTCTTTTTTTTCACATTGAACCAGAGAAAAGTTTGATAAATCCATTGAGATATAAACATCCGGTTGGAAAAGACGGATTTTCCGTTCCTTCTGGATTGATACCCGGCTGGCTGTCAGGTTGCAAACCGCACCATTAGTGAAATGAATTCTCACATTAGCGATATCAACCTGATCGGAAAGTACCGGCACCCCGACGGCAAAGATTTCTGAAATTGGACTTTTCACCAGGCAAAGCACCAGATCCAGATCATGAATCATCAGATCCAGCACCACATCCACATCAACACTACGAAAAGTAAAGGGAGATAAACGATGAACTTCAATAAAACGTGGCTGTTTGGTTATTTCAAATCCAGCCGCAAAAGCCGGGTTAAAACGCTCCAGATGGCCAATCTGCAAAATACGCTTTTTTGCTTCGGCCAGACGAACCAGTTCTTCAGCTTCCGCTACCGTGGCCGCAATAGGTTTTTCCAACAGCACATGGACTCCTGAGTTCAGAGCCTGAGAGGCCACTTGGCAATGATCAACGGTAGGAACCACCACGGAAACAGCATCAACCTGCGGATAAAGCTCTTCAGCAGTGGCTAAAGCCTCGGTATGGTATTGATTGGCTATCTCTTGAGCCTGTTCCTGGTTGATATCTACAATACCAACCAGATCAACATCCGCCATATCGGCATACTTCTGAACATGAAAGCGACCTAAATGGCCAACGCCGACAACGCCAACTCGAAGTTTTTTATCACTCATGATTTCCGACAGATTCCCCGTTCAGATTCCCGAATAAATTCCAGTATATGGCTGACTTCGGGAAATTGAACATAATCTTTCTCCACCTGTTCCACGGCCTGGGCCAATCCAGTCCCCGGCATACGGTGAAAAAGCAGGCGAAAAACCTTTTTTAAAACCCTGATGGTTTCTTTAGAAAATCCCTGTCTTCTTAAGCCGACAAGGTTAAGACCATGCAAGCGGGAATGGTTTCCAGAGGCCAGACAATAAGGCGGTACATCCTGGCTGACCCCGGCCATACCGGCAATCATGGCCGAACAGCCAATCCGGCAAAATTGATGGATGGCCACCAGACCACCGATAATCGCCTGATTCTCAATAAGAATATGACCAGCCAGGGTGGCTCCATTAGCCAGAATTATCTGATCACCCAGCTGACAATCATGGGCTACATGACAATAGGCCATCAAAAAACAATGGTTTCCCACCCGGGTTACAACCCCACCACCAGGAGTACCCCGACTGATGGTAACATATTCACGG
>JAYEKE010000200.1 GCA_034660915.1 Pseudomonadota bacterium | reverse complement strand
TGTTCAACCGATGGGTGTTGTTACTAATCAACTCAACTTTCTGAGTTGCCCTAAAAACAGTTGCAAGAAATCTCCGGTGATGTTCCGGCATGGCTCTCGCTCATTCTCGCCGGCCGTCCATGGCCTGCCTGTGCGTGCCGCACGCAGACAGGCCGGCTTGTGAGGCGCGCTAAAGCAATGTCCCCGCGTCCGCCGAGAATCACCTCGTGTGATTCGTTCGGCGGCCAATACCGCTATGAGCCAAGCCCGAACATCCTGCTAATATGTCCCTGGCAATGCGAGTCAGAAAGTTGAGTAATCAACGCAAAGTCCCGATTATTAAAGGCTAATAGCTAACTGCTAATCGCTCAGCTTAGGTTTGTATAAGAAAGCTTTGAGATCAGCTGTCCAAGGGCAGGAATTTCATCTGCTATCTGGGGATCAGTAGCAAATCGCTTTAAATCACTTAAAGCCCGGGGTATATAAGTGCGGAAATGGAGTCGTTTCTTCTGGTCTGATAAAAAGCCGAAAGCACCTAAAACCTGCATGCAGCGGATTAAGGAAAAAAGGGCAAAGAAATGGTTAACTCGCTGGCGTGAGGGCAGGGATAATGGTCCGGCGGCATGTTCGTAATAGTAATCAAGCAGTTCATTTCTGCGCTGAAATGGCAGGCTGACATAGGGGTCATTGATCAATGAAGCCAGATCATAATATGGCGGTCCCAGCCTGGCTCCCTGGAAATCAAGTAACCAGAGCCTTCCATCCTTGATCATCAGGTTTTTAGACTGGTAATCACGATAGAGAAAATAGTGGCAAGGTCCCTCTAACGCCTGGCAAGCAAGTTGGTTGAATTCCAGTGCAAGGCACTTTTGCTCAGCATCTGACAGGCTGATATTACCCAAAGGGACAGCAAAAGATTTTAAAAAATATTCCAGTTCCCGGGAAATGATCAGTTCCCGATCATAATGCCCCCCGGCATAGCACCATGAAGGATTGAATGCGATGCCGGCTTTCTGCTGCATTTCGATCAGCAGGGTCAGAGCCTGACGATAATAAAGGCGAATATCAGCGTTCCAGTTTCCATCTTTGGTCAAATCATAAAGAGTTGTAGTACCAAGGTCCTGCAAAAGATAATAACAGCTGTCCAGACTGCATGACAAAACATGAGGAACGGAAAATCCAAGCTTGGACAGATGCTGGGCCAAATACATGAATGAATGATTCTCGCATACCCTGACGCCGTTTATCTGCTGGTATTTTCCCCAACCCCGTAAAGCGTCAACGGCAATTAATTGTCTCTCATCAAGGCAGGTTTGAATCCGGTAATATCTGCGATCAGAACCGTCGCCGGCCAGGCAGCAGGACGAGAAAGACACGGAATTTTGAGCCTGTGAATTGAGGTAGGCTTCAATCAGGTTTCTTAAGAGGGGTGGGATCTCAGTCTGAGAGGTAGATGCGCTCATAAACCGTTTCTATGGCAGGCAACAGGTCACTGTTAGCCATTTCAAGATATAAAAATGCGCTCAGGGCCAGGGCTCCGGCGCCGACCCCTTCCTTGACAAATCCCTGTTCGTAAAGTTGTAGATTTTTGTGTCTGGAGTTTATGAAATTCAATCGCGCGGCATACATGGGGATCTTAGCCGGCAATTGTTTGGCAAGGCCTCTGATATCAGCATGCTTATCTTCTGAAACCCAGGAAGTGGTAGCAATTCCCAGGTGTTCTAAACGGGAATTTTTAATGGCAGCAATACAGCGATCATGGTGTATGTCCGGCAGTCGGTCAAAGTTTTGCCGTTCGAGGAGCCGGCCGATTAGTACCGCAACCGCCAGCATTTGGGTGCCACCCCCAAGGATTACCGGAGCATGGCGACTGGCCGCCAGTGCCATGCCGGCTTGAACAATCTGCATTGGGTCCCCCATCATGGAGACGGCAGCCAGAGGATCAGAAAACAGGGAACCGCGAACCAGGTCTTTTTCTGCCATCGCCCTGGTGATAATCTTTTCTTTCAACGATGGATTGTTTCCCGGCATACTGCCACTGATCTTGCCAAAAGCGTTTATTCCCAAAACTTCCATCAGGGCCAGTGCGGTCGTGGTTCCTCCCGGGACACTTTCTCCCATGACCAGTGTTTTTCCAAGCTTGCCGAGATTGTCCCCGATCATAACCCCCTGGGCCAGTAACTCCTGGGTATTTTCGACCGGCAGTGGAGTGGTGATTGATTTTCCGGGTGTCTGCCCGGCTACCAGTAAGGGGATCTGTGGCCTGATGGAATTTCCGGCATCAATAATAATCATCGGGCAATCCAAGGTTTCCCTGGCAGCCATGGTGATGATGACCGGGGAAGGTGGTCCCTGGGGATTTTCCGGAATTTTATCCAGGCAACGGGCCTTGCCATAGTAAAGTGCTTCTACATCTGCCGCCGCGGTGTAACAAGTCAGTTCCGGGCTGGCACCGGCTGCAGAAATGCCGGGAATGGCAGCGGTTTCAGTGGTAGCGATATTGCAGATAAAAAGCGGCGGTTGCCTGACGCAGAGCTGGAGAAAATTGTCGGCGGCCTTGTTATCTTCGGTAATGGTGATAATATCAGGAGATGACATGAATGTCCTATGAGTAAATGTTGTAGTGTATCCGTTGTCGCGTAACCAGGAAGATGGAGTTTTTTACAAAGTATCAATTATGATTCTGTGAAATGATGATTGCGTCAAAACCTTTTTGCTTCAGTTTTCGGGAAAGTTCTATCGCTTGCCGGCGATTGGCAAACCAGCCCGCCCGCACCTGGTAGCAGGTTTTGTTGCCACAAGTCGTGGTTTGCATGAAAACATCTTTAGTCAATACCTGTATTTTCACGTATAGTTCGTGGGCGTTTTTCCGATTGGCAAAAGCTCCGGCCTGGATGCCATAGTAGCGGGTTAAAGGAAAATCTGGCTGTTTGCTTGCTGCTGCTGGTGGCGAAATCAATATTACCCGTACCAGGGCTGTTCCCTGATCAACCATGTCAAGGGTTTTGGCTGCCGCGTAGGAGAGGTCAATGATGCGTCCGCGGACAAATGGCCCCCGGTCGTTGATCAGGACTTCAACCTGGCGGCGGTTTTCCAGGTTAGTTACCCTGACCCGGCTGCCCAGCGGCAGTTCCTTGTGAGCAGCCGTTAGTTTATGCATGTCATAGATTTCACCATTGGAAGTTTTTTTCCCATGAAAATCCTTGCCATACCATGAGGCAATTCCTTCCTGGCTTTTGATCAGCCGGGATTGTTTGGGTAATGAATAATCAAAGTGGGACTGTCTGGCCATACAGCCCAGACAACCGGTGCAAAGGAGGATGATTATCCAGTATAACTGGGCTTTATTCAAGGAAGACATGGGCTGTTCACCAAGTTTACCTGGACAAAATCGTGGTAGTAGTCAAGCTGGTTGACACAGCAAAAATCCTGTTTCAGCCGAAATATATTCGTTGCTTCCATTTGCAGGGCCCGGCAGATAATCAGCATATTGATGCCGCCATGGGCAACAATCACCAGCTGCTCACCACTATGGGTATGCAGCAGTTCATCTAATTGATTAAAGACCCGGTTTTCCACTTCAGGGATGGTTTCACCACCAGGAATCCTGTAGTTGATAAAATCAGTGAATTTTTTTTTAATCTGTTCAGGGTATCGTTCCTTGACTTCGTCATAGGTTAAACCCTCCCAGCAACCCATCTTTATTTCTCTGAAAGCAGGCAGGGGGGAGTGTGGCAATTTCAGTTGATTGGCAATCATGGTAGCTCCAGCCTGGCTGCGGCGCAGATTGCTGGAGTAGACGTGGGTGATCCGTTTAGCGTCCAGCTGTCGGGCAATACTTCTCATGGTTTCCAGAGATTCATCAGTTACCTCAACATCAATGTGCCCGTTATAACGGAATTTGCCATCAAGGGTATTGACCGTCTGCCCATGGCGAAGCAAAAAAACAGTGGTTGGTGATTCCATAGTCATAAAAATATTTTAACACAAGTTTTCAAGAGAAGGGAATTTTTAATTGAACAGGGCGACCCAGCAGACCAGGGCCATGGCTTCACTGCTTTCACAGCAAAATCCAAGCAGGTCACCGGTGATGCCGCCAATCCGCCGGGTGGCATAAATTTTTATCCCCCAGGTGTAAAAGGTGAGAACTATCAGAACCAGAAAGCCCCTGAGCCCAGTTAAAATTAAGGTCACCATGATGGTAAATGCCGAGGCGTAGACGATTTCAATTGCGGAAACCTCCTGGGTAATAGCCCCCCCCAGTCCGCCTTCCTTGCGGGCGTAGGATGACAGGTAGGCCAGGATTACGATGCTAAAGCGGCCGTAGACAGGCAGAAGAATCAGGCAGGGAATTACCATCTGGTCGGGAAGCTGAGTAATTGTAGTATATTTTAGCAGTAAAACGAGTATCAGACCCAGGGCGCCCATGGTGCCGATGGAACTGTCTTTCATAATCTTGAGAATATCCTCCGGCTGGCTGCGGGCACTGAGAAAACCATCGGCAGTGTCTGCCAATCCGTCCAGGTGAAAACCACCGGTAAGCAAAACCAGGATGATGAGTATAATCACGCTGTTTATCTGGCGGGGTAGCAGGGGGGTAAACAAGTAAAAAACCAGGGAAATAATCAATCCCAGCAAGAAGCCTACCAGGGGAAACCAGGAAAGCGAAGCGGCTATTTCCCTGGCTGAAAGCGATTTTTTAAAGGGGAAAGGAAGGGTGGTTAAAAAAGAAAGGGCAAAGTGGAATGATGTCAGCATCGTATTTGTTTCCATTCGGAAACCGGTGTTTCCGAATTGGCTGTCAATTTTTAGTTCTCAGCTTAAGAAGTTGTTTTTTAATACTTCACTGAATGCTACCTAAGTTAAGCCATTAGCGATTAGCTGTTAGCATTTAGCTTTAAAAATCAAGGTATTACGTTCACAAGCAATAAACTTCATAGGTGGCAGCTTGTAATAGTAAACATGCTGTAATCATTGAACTAACAGCTAACGGCTAAAAGCTAACCGCTCAATTCAGGTGCTATTTAAGTTTCAGAGGCAGGCCGCAACTGACCAGGTAAACTGAATCACAGGCTGCCGCCAGTTTCTGATTAGCGAAGCCGGCCAGATCACGGAACTGTCGGGCCAGAGGATTATCAGGGACAATTCCGAGCCCAACTTCGTTGGAGACCATAATGATAGTGGAGATACAACCTGGCAGAGAGGTGATCAATTGTTCAACCTTTTGCATGACAATGCCGGGATTTTCCTGGTTGGAGAGCAGTATATTGGTCAGCCAGAGGGTGATGCAGTCCACCATGATGACCGGATAGTGTGACGCCGCCTGTCGCAGGGAGGTATCGAGGGCATAGGGTTCTTCAATCGTGGCCTGCCATGCCTGTCCCCGTTGTGCCTGGTGTCGGGCAATCCGTTCTCCCATTTCATCGTCAAGGATCTGGGCGGTAGCCAGATAAGCCCGGGGTCCGGGCAGGTCTTCCGCCATTTTCTGGGCGAAAGCGCTTTTGCCGCTGCGGGCACCGCCGGTCACCAGAATTTTTTTACCCTGCTCCAATGCATTATCCTATAATTGTATTTTTATTCGCTGATTTCACTAACTTAAATCTGGTATGGTGTCAATTTATTTTTAAATTTTCCCGATGGTTGAAAGCTGAATGCTGACAGCTGATCTGAAAACCTTTGCTTTTCGGCTGAAAATTAATCAGTTGTTCTTCAGGTACTGATGTGCTAAGGGGGTTGCCTTGAATCCTGGCTCGTAAAATTATGCCGCCGGTCCATAATTTGGTCAAGTTTTTTATTTTTCTGTCGATGATTTTTACTGTTTCTATCGTGGCTGAGTTTGGATGGACAGACCTTTAATGGGAACCATAAAACCTGTCTGAGCATTAGTACCTTACTTCTGAAAACCTGTCAAAAAAACAAGAAATTGGCGGAAACACATTCAGGATGTTCGGGCTTGGCTCATAGCCTGTCTGCGTGCGGCACGCACAGGCAGGCCATGGACGGCCGGCGAGAATGAGCGAGAGCCATGCCGGTACATCCTGATACCTTAATTTGGGTTGCAGGCGTAGCCCGCGTTAGTTTTTTTACCTCTCATCCTTCCCGGGAGATGACCGGATGAATTTATTGCTGGTTGATGATAATCCCTCTATAGTTGAAAGCCTGTTCCAGGTTCTCAGCGAGGCGGGGTATCAGGTTGTTACCGCCAGTGATGGTCTGGAAGCCCTGGAAGGACTTCAGCAACAAAATTTTGATCTGGTTTTGACTGATTTGAATATGCCTCGAATGGGGGGTATGGATCTGGTGGCTGAAATCAGAAAAATGCGAAATCCACCGCCGGTTATTATCATCACTGCCTATGCCACCATGGAAACGGCCATTAATTCCGTTAAGCTGGGGGTATATGATTATCTGTTGAAGCCGTTTAATATGGATCATGTGCTGCATGCAGTGAGCCGGGCGCTGGAAAAACGGCGTTTGGAACAGGAGAATTTGCAGCTCAAGGAGATGATTGTTCTCTATAATGCCAGTGAAGCCATCAGCTCCAGTCTTGATATTTCGGCAATTATTGATGTTCTCCTCGATGCAAGTTTCTCCCAGTCTCAGGCTGACCTGGCAGTATTATATCTCTTGGATAATGACCGTCAGGCATTGAGGATAACCCAACATAAATGTACTGGTTGTGCTGATCTGGAATGCGCTGAATTTATCCAGTCTCTGGCCCGGGAAGTGGATGTTTTGCGGTTGAATTCAATCTTTGATGGCCAGGGTTCCCATGTTTTCAGCCCTGGAAGTTCCAAGATTACGCCCATGTTGCGCATGCCGTCTACCGAACACCAGTTTTATTCCCTGCTGAGTATCTCCCTGAAGGCAAATAACCGCTATATAGGCATTCTTAATCTTTTCTCTCTTACTCCGGGGTTCACCTTCACTGACCAGCAAAGTCGGGCGCTCTATATCCTGACCGCTAAAGGAGCCTCAGCCATTGAAAATGCTAATTTATACAAAAATACCCAGCAGTATTATCTGCAGACCATTAAGAGCTTTGCGCATGCCCTGGAAGCCAAAGATCAGTATACCCATGGCCATTCCCAGCAGGTGACCCGTTATGCGGAGGTGCTGGCTAAAGGATTGCAGCTTGATCCCCAGCGGCTCAATCTGCTGCTTCAGGCAGCCATGCTCCATGATATCGGTAAAATTGGCATCAGTGAGACCATTCTGAATAAAGCCGGTAAATTGACTGAAGAAGAATATCTGATCGTCAAAAAACATCCAGTTACCGGCAAGCATATACTGGCTCCCATTACCTCATTGGCAGCTATTGTTCCAGTTGTGTACCATCATCATGAACATTGGGACGGTGCCGGCTATCCTGATGGCCTGAAAGGTCAAGAAATTCCGCTGCTGGCCAGAATTCTCGCTGTGGCTGATGCCTTTGATGCCATGACCTCTTCACGGGCTTATCGACAGGCAATGGATAGCTCCGAAGCTTATCAGGAGCTTGAACTTTATGCCGGGTCGCAATTTGATCCTGAACTGGTTGAGGTTTTCTGCCGCCAGCGGCAGGTCATTGATGACCTGATGCGCTTCTGATACCTGCCTTATTTTGACCGTTACTTTCCTATAAAGTCCTTGACAAGAACACAGACGATTTGCTATATCCACTCAGTTTCTTTGAACCTCCATAGACTCAGCAGCCTTTGAGGATAGTAGCCTGTCAAAATTTTAAAGGTGGGACGGCAAAAACCACGACAGTGGTTAACATTGCTCACTGTCTTGCCCGCCGTGGTAAAAAGGTCTTGATTGTTGACCTTGATGCCCAGGGCAGTGTGGGGGTCAGCCTGGGGGTGGAGGCGGAGTATAGCCTCTATGATTTGCTTATTGATAATTGTCCTCTGAACGATTGCCTGGTTGAGGCCCGGCCAAACCTCTTCTGCATTCTGGCTGATCAATCGCTGGCCACTTGTGAAACTCTTCTGGTGGCCCAGCCCCGGCGGGAGGAGATACTTAAACGTCGGCTTTCCGGTCTTTCGGAGATATTTGCTGATTTGGATGTGGTTTTTATTGATTGTTCCCCATCCCTTTCCATCCTCAGTCAGAATGCACTGGTTTACGCGGATGAATTGCTCATTCCGATCAGCATGGATTATTTGTCCATGGTGGGGGCCAACCATGTGTTTGACAATCTGGGAATGATTGAAGAATATTTTGAGAAGAAGCTGAAAATAGCTGGAATTATCCCGACGTTTTTTGATAAACGGGTAAATATGAGTAAAGAAGTGCTGTCGGCATTACGGGATCGATATGGATCACTGGTGTTGCCGCCGGTGCGAATCGATACCAAACTGAAACAGGCATCAAGCGCCCGCAAGACGATCTTTGAGTTTAATCAGAAAAGTCGCGGGGGTCTGGATTACCTGCAGATCTGTGAGGAATTGTTTCCATGAGCGCTACCAAAAGCCGGAGTCCATCAACAGGCGGCAAAAAAAAGAAAGCATTGGCTGAGGTCCCGGAACGGGAGCCGGTGGCCAGGAAAAAAATGGCGGCTTTTTTTGATTCTGAGGCCAGTCCTACCAGTCCTAAGGATCTTGCTGATGAAAGTCTGAATGCCGCTGGAAAATCATTGTTGCCCGAAAC
>JAYEKE010000199.1 GCA_034660915.1 Pseudomonadota bacterium | reverse complement strand
GTAATAATGACCCCCACTTTTGAATCTCGCAACCAGGAAAGATGCTGTGAAACTACTGCCGGATCCGAAGAGCTGTAAGCCCCAAGAACAGGGTAGTAATCACTGGTGATATCAAGGGGAGGGTAGAATTGATTACCATATTCCCAATGTCCCCAGTATCCATTTACAGCTGGATTGGTGTACCACGGGTAATAAAAGACGCCAACTTTAGTAGATGGAATAATAAAATATTCTATATTTGAAAAATCACTTTCTCCTCCTGCCCCGTACGCTTTAACAGTAACATAGAAGGCAGACCCCTCCCAAAGATCACCAGACAAGTTGGTTTGAGTTCCCATATCAATTCTTCCGATTGTTTCTGGACCGGTGTAAGGATACGGGGCATAAAGCAATTTATAACCGGTTGCACCGGGAACCGCAGTCCAAGAGATGGACACATTGATGCCAGTTGTGGTCAGTGACGGTGAAAGCACCACCTAAATTATAAGAAATAAAAGGACGGTACAATGAGTTAGAAAAAAATCTCATTTAAAAGCCTATTTTTACTTGATTTTACTTATATCATGGTTATCTTTAACTATAACGTACTGAAATTATAGCTTGAATTCAACTCATAAGTGCAACTTTGATTGGGTGGCCGACTTTACCGGAATCAGTGGCTGCTTCTCACTGGAAGGTGCAAGTAACCTTTTATGTTTCACCGGAAACGTCACTGGAAATTTCCAGGTTGAGATATTCACCAGTGTGATTGGAGGATATCTCAGACCAGGAAGATTTTGATTTCAAAGGAAGGGGGAAGCCATGATTCAAAAAAGTCTTACTGTCTTAACGATTTTTTTTACCGGGCTGGGGTGTCTGTTGGGGTCGATGTTTCCACAAGTGTCCTGTGTTGCAGAAACCATTGCCAATAATGTGGTCTTGGCAGATCCGGTGATTGCTGATGACCTTGTTATTGCTCCCCTTGATTTCAATTTCATTCTCCCTTATGTGCGACCAATCGCGCCGGAGCTGGTTTCCCCTACGCCTCTGGGCGAGAGCCTGTTGCCTGCCGCGCCATCGGTGGATCTTGATTATGCCTACAGGCCATGGATTGCTGCCAAAATCGGCCCGATTGAGGGCATTCCTGATCTCTCCGATATGTTGGAGTTCCTTGTGCCCTTTGATCTTTTGATCATTGCCCATGAGGATTTTGTCGATGAGCTTGCGCCTCTCAAGGCCCATAAGGATTATACGGATATCCCCACCAGAATCTACAGCTGGCAGGGGCTCGTGGAGCGTTTTCATGATCAGGGTCGGGATGATCAGGAGCGCCTCAAAAAGGCTATCGCGTCTTTTCGACAGAGCTGTGACATCAAGTATGTCATGCTGGTGGGTGATTGCGACCGGTTTCCGGTCCGCTACTGCATGATCTACGACCCCACGCACTGGGGACATGGCTATAGTCCTTCAGATCTCTACTATGCCGATCTCTATGCTGCCGACGGAACCACCTTTGATGACTGGGATGGTGATGGGGACGGTATCATCGGTGAGATGCAGGGAGGTACCTGGACTGCGGGTTCAACCCTGGCCGCCATCAACCTTGACGGGATGGATCTCTATCCCGATATTGCCTTGGGCCGGATTCCGGCATCCACCGAGGCAGAGGTGACGACCTACGTTAATAAAGTAATCAGCTATGAGTTCGCTGCCTACAAGGCATCCTGGTTCGACAACGCGGTGCTCATCGTGCCTGGATATAGGGCTAATGACGGGAAATACTATGAATATCCCGGAAGCTGGTCCGCCAAGGAAGATGTGGATGGTAAGCTTACGGCTGTTGGAATGACTTCAACCAAACTTTATGACTCCCGAATTGAGGGACTGCCCGTGGGTCTTGGGGATGCCGAGCCAACTGCGGCAAATATCAGTGCGGAGATCAATAGTGGGGTTGGTTTTGTGAACTTTTCAGGTCATGGAGGCAGGACTACCTGGGGACCGTATACTTCTGCCAATGTGGCTGCCCTTAATAATGCCGGCAAACTCCCTGTGGTCTTTGCCGGGGCCTGCTCAACGGCCCAGTTTCATTTTGGTGACCGCTTTCTCGACGTTGACGGGAACACCTTCACTAGAAGTGTCCAGTGTCCGAAATACAATGATGCCAATCGTTGCTGGCCGGCGAATCCAAGTGCCGACCAATCCCCCGAACCGGCTGCAATTCAGAGTGCAATTTATGATCTGGATTCCATGGCTGAGGAATTTCTGGTGAAGAGGGATGCCGGAGGCATCGGCTACATTGGTTCATATACCGGGGCACAAGGTGGCAGTCAGGCCTTGGACCGATACTTTTTTGAGGGCTACCGCTATAGCCTTAAACCGGCAATCCTTGGCTACCTGTGGAACTACGCTGTCCGGCGCTATATCAACAACAACTTTCACATTGACTTCAATACGGGATCTGACTGGACTCCCCAGGCCATGTTCCACCATATCCAGAAATACATGCTTTTCGGCGATCCTTCTCTTCGATTGGGCGGGGTGTCCCGTATCCAGAGGGCGGATTTCACAGACCACTATGAGATGGTTCATGACGGATGGCAGGGAACCTTCAATCTGAGCAAAGCTGCCGGTGATATTATTGAAGGAACCCCAAACATGGGTGGGAAATATACCTCCAGCGACGGAGCGGAACATTTGTTGCGCGGTTTCGTGAGGACAGCGACCTATCCCATTTCCACGAGCTGGGGTCCTGATCACAAGATCAGCTTCTACATCGATTTTGTCGATACCCCGAGCCAGGATGATGACCAGAAGTTTGAGGGGTATCTCTTCACCCAGACCAAAGATGCCATGGCCGGGTTCACTTGGTGGAACGACATTCCCTTTGGTTTTTTTGCCCGGAAAGATGCTCTCTTTATTGGTCTCGGTCCCAATTTTGTTCCTGGCGCGGTTTCCATGGCGGATTTCCTGGGAACCTACCGCATGGATCATGATGGCTGGCCGGGAACTCTTGAACTCTGGGAGCCCTATTTCAGTATATTAGGTTCCGGAAACGTGGCGGGAAGATATACCGCCGGAAACGGTACGGAGTATAATGTCAGGGGTACGGTGAAGACCGCCTCCACAACGCTGCCCAGTGATTGGCCTGATCACAAAATAGAGTTGTATATTGATTTCTCCGATACTTCAGACTTGAATGACGACCAGAAGTTCGAGGGATATCTCTTTGCTCAGACCAAGGATGCCATGGCCGGGCTTACCTGGTGGAATAATACTCCCTTCGGCTTTTATGCCGAGAAGGAGCGCCCACCTGCGCCTCGTATTCTGGCAAATAGCAAGGATGACGCGGTTATAGTGGCGGCTGGCGGAGAGGTGACCATAGCGGTGCAGCTTGATCCCGGCGTGCTCATGGATGATGGGTGCGACTGGTGGGTTGCGGCCTCCACGCCTTTTGGATGGTTTTCCTATGTGTTTCCCCCCGGCTGGCAGGTTGGGATTCATACCTGTGTTCAGGCAGCCCCCGTTCTCCTTCCCAACCCCATCGAGGTTTTAAAGGCTGTGTTGCCGCTTGGGGAGTATACTTTTTACTTTGTCCTTGACAATCAGCAGAACGGGACTCTTGACGGTACCATCTGGTACGACTCGGTAACTGTCCAGGTTCAGTAGGAAATTGCGTTTCTTTCCTGGAGTGTTCCAGGCCTTCGGGCTGTGGCATTAACATTGACCAACGATAATTTTAACATGGCATCTTGGATATTGATGACCTCTTTCTTTCTGATGTTGGTTTTTTGCTGAAAACACTTTATCAGAGGTTGGAGGTCATTTCAATTTCAACTAAGAATAGTACCTCTTGCCATCTGTAATTGATGGAGGCACTAAAATCCGCTGTTTATGTTGGATTCAGCGACTAAAATCGTTTCTTTTATGGTTTTCGATTTGTTTCGAAATGAGTATGCCAGGGGGAGCCAACCACGGATGCAACCGGTTTCCTAACCGGTTGCTTAACGGAGGATAGATCCCCGCATCAGTGATGCGGGGCTTCGTTGTTATTGGAGCAGTGGTTTCATAAAGTTACGCCAGACCCGACATTCCCGGCTGCATTCTCCATTCTCCGCCAAATCGCCTGTTTCATGTCCAGGGGCAAATATTTAACCTGATTTCCGCCTTCGGACCCCGAAACAAACGCGGAATTCTCCGATTCTCCGTTTTTCACATTTCTTTATTTAGCCGGTCGTTTGCATTAAGGGTCGACCAATTCCGCTGGCAGTAGCCTGAAAATAGCCGAAATATCCTTTCGGTAGCCGATTCATGATTGATGAGGTGTTGCCGTTCCTTAGCCTTCAGAATAGCAGGGTTAATCAACTTCAAAACGAACATTACGGGCCAAGAATTCATTTGCATCTGCTGTTGCAAATGCTATAATCACTCATTCGTGATTAAAGGCGGTGAATACCGGCCTGTCTGCGCGGGGCGAAGTGCGGCAGGCAGATTGCTTGCAAAGGAAAAAATGATGGCAATAGACGATCAGAGCCTTCCTGAATTGGTGAAGGAAATCCGAAAGCAGTTGTCCCTGAGCCAGGAGGACCTGGCCCGGGAACTCGGTATCAGCTTTGCCACCGTGAACCGGTGGGAAAACGGCTTGGTTAAACCGTCGAAGCTGGCCAAAGCGCAGTTGGATAACTTTTGCTCCAAGATGACCCGGCGAGGGAAACTGAAACTGACCGTAGGCGATAAATGAGCAAGAATAACCTGCCTGTGCGTGGCCGCACGCAGACAGGCAACGGTGCCAATCTCGGCTTTGAGAACCAGATGTGGGCTGCCGCCGACAAGCTGCGGGGGCATATGGATGCCTCCGAGTATAAGCATGTGGTTCTCGGATTGATTTTTCTCAAATACATCTCGGACGCCTTCCAGGCCAAGTACAAGCAGCTGGAGGCCACGAAGGATACTGAATATACAGACCCGGAAGACCGTGACGAATACGCGGCGACCAACATCTTCTGGGTGCCGCAGGAGGCCCGCTGGAAATACGGCATCCCGCCGGTGAACAACGCCAACTACGCCTGGATTCAACACTTCATCCACCACCTCTCGCCCACGTGGGTGGCCGGTTTCGTCATGGCCAACGGGTCTATGTCCACCAACACCACCAGCGAAGGAGAAATCCGCAGGAACATCATCGAGGCGGACCTGGTGGACTGCATGATTGCCCTGCCCGGACAGCTCTTTTACACGACGCAGATTCCGGTGTGCCTGTGGTTCTTGGCCCGCAACAAGGTAGGGGCGCACGGCCGGTCGCCCTTACGCGACCGGCGCGGCCAGACCCTCTTTATCGACGCTCGCAAATTGGGAAGCCTCATCGACCGCACCCACAAAGATTTTTCCGACGAAGAGATCGACAAGGTCACCGCTACCTACCATGCCTGGCGTGGTGTAGGGGCGGATGGCCATCCGCCCTATCAGGACGTGCCGGGTTTCTGCAAGAGCGTCACAACCAATGAGATCAGGGAACACGGCTATGTGTTGACCCCGGGCCGATACGTGGGCGCAGCCGAGATCGAGGACGACGGAGTGCCTTTTGAGGAAAAGATGGCCGAACTATCAGCCACGCTCTACGAGCAGTTCGCCGAAGCGGACCGGCTCGAAGCCACCATCAAAAGGAATTTGGAGGTCTTGGGCTATGGGGAGTGATGTGCTATTAAACAAAAAGCTTGTTTTGTTTAATAGCCGCCGGGCTTATTTAACGAGAGACAAATAGGGAGACATCGGATTATGAGGCGTGGTTCTACCGGACAATACGAGACAACCAGCGTTGGGGGAGAAACAATACGAGCGTTTATTCCAAATCCGCTTCCACCTTCACCGGCATTGGCGTTGACTGACCGGCGTCAATGTTTGCTGGAACGCGCTACGGTGGCACTGGGTCGACTAGACAGCGTGACCTTGCTATTGCCCGATCCAAACATATTCCTTTACGCCTATGTCCGCCGTGAAGCCGTACTCTCTTCACAAATCGAAGGCACGCAATCATCACTGGCCCAATTGCTGCTTTTTGAAATGGAAGAGGCACTGGGGGTCTCCATTGACGATGTGCTGGAAGTTTCCCATTATGTCGCGGCGCTCAATCACGGGCTCAAACGATTGCAGGAAGATTTTCCCCTCTCCAACCGCCTGATTCGGGAAATGCATGGGACCCTCTTATCGCAAGGCCGCGGAAGCGATAAGTCCCCGGGCGAATTCCGGCGATCCCAAAACTGGATTGGGGGAACGCGCCCGGGCAATGCCCATTTTGTTCCCCCCCCGCCCGGTCAGGTTGAGGTATGTATGGCGCAGCTTGAGCGTTTCCTTCACGACTCAGACAATCCATATCCCACGCTCATCAAGGCGGCCCTGGCGCATGTTCAGTTTGAAACGATCCATCCCTTTTTGGATGGAAATGGTCGTATCGGACGGCTTCTCATTGCATTTATTTTGCACCACGACAGGCTGCTATCCCAGCCGCTTCTCTATCTCAGCCTCTATTTCAAGCAGCATCGGCAGGAATATTACCGCCTGCTGGACCTGGTTCGCACCGAAGGCGATTGGGAGACGTGGCTTGATTTTTTCCTGGAAGGTGTCGAGCAGATCGCGTCAAACGCCGTGGAAACAGCCAAAAGGTTGTTATTCCTCTTTCAGCAGGATGAGCAGAAAATTCAAGCACTGGGGCGATCCGCTTCTACAACTATGCGCGTTTTTCGTGTTCTTTGCGAACATCCCCTGGCTACCCTGAACCGGATTTGTGAATCGACCGGGCTTTCTTTTCCTGCCGGCTCCAAAGGCATGCAGCAGCTCGAAACGCTCGATATCGTGCGTGAAATCACCGGACAGCAGCGCAACCGGATTTTTGCCTACCAGCAGTATTTGAGTATCTTGAATGAAGGGACGGATAAATGAGGGAGAGTATGACGTGTGAGGTCCTGGGCTATGGCGAGTGATTGGACACTGAAGAAAATCGGGGAGTTTGCAGAAGTAAAAGGGGGGAAACGCCTTCCAAAAGGTAAGAGGCTCTCTGAAAAAAAGACTACTCATCCATATATCAGAGTTGTAGACTTTACGGAAGGTAGAATTTCGTTATCAAATTTACTCTATGTCCCTGAAGAAGTGTTTCCAAATATTAAGCGATACATCGTTGAGTCTGGAGATGTAGTCATATCTATCGTTGGAACCATTGGGTTGATCGCAACCATTCCGTCTGAATTGCATGCAGCAAATCTAACAGAAAATGCAGCAAAGATATTAATCGAGGATACTACAGTTGATTCACAATATCTGTCTTATTATTTGAAATCCTCGATAGGACAGCATGAAATACAAAGAAACACTGTAGGATCAACACAGCCCAAATTGCCTCTTTATGGTATCAAGAACATTGAAGTAAGCTATCCGCGTCTCCCTGAACAACGCGCCATAGCCCACATCCTCGGATCGCTGGACGATAAGATCGAATTGAACCGCCGGATGAACCAGACGCTGGAGGCCACGGCTCGTGCCACCTTCAAGTCCTGGTTCGTGGATTTCGTTCCAGTGCGTGCCAAAGCCGAAGGCCGCCCGACAGGTCTGCCGGATGATATTGCCGCGCTCTTCCCCGATAGCTTTGAGGGCTCGGAGATAGGGGAGATTCCGAAGGGCTGGAGAGTTGGCGTGGTTTCAGATTTGGGAAATGTAATTTGTGGCAAAACTCCGCCCACGAAAGATCCAGAAAACTATGGAGAGGACATCCCCTTTATCACGATTCCAGATATGCATGGTAAGGTTTTTGTCACACAGACAGGAAAGTATCTTTCTACAAAAGGCGCAAATACCCAACGCAATAAATACCTGCCAGCCAAAACTATTTGCGTTAGTTGCATTGCTACGCCGGGATTGGTTGTTATGACAACTAAGAGATCCCAAACAAACCAACAAATAAACAGCGTAATCCCAAAAAGCAAAAGAAGCTCTTACTATTGCTATCAGGTTTTGAATAGACTCGGAGATCAAATTCGTGCTGGTGGCAGTGGTGGCTCTGTTTTGCTGAACTTAAATAAGACGCTATTTTCAAATATTAAGGTTCTTATTCCTGATTCTGAGACAATTGAGAGTTATCAACAGATTGTTGAGCCATTTTTTGAAAGATTATTACAAAATCAACGTGAATCAGTTTTCCTTTCCTCTCTACGTGACACCCTGCTCCCTAAACTCATTTCCGGTGAACTGCGGGTCCCGGATGCGGAGAAGTTCGTTGAGGAGGCCGGGGTATGACCTACAATCCCGATATTCATCGCCGCCGGTCGATTCGCCTGAAAGGGTACGATTATTCACAGGCCGGGGCATATTTCGTTTCCATTTGCACACAAAACCGGGAATGTCTGTTCGGTGAAATCGTGAATAGGGATATGGTGTTGAATGATGCCGGTCGGATGGTGGAATCCGTTTGGGGTGAATTGCCGATTCGTTTTGGCCATATTGAATTGGACCAGTTTATTATAATGCCGAATCACATTCACGCCATTTTCATGTTACACCGTAGGGGCGAACCTTGTGTTCGCCCTGATTCGTCGACCGATCCCAAACCGACCGATCCCAAAACGACCGACCCCCAAACGGGCGACCCCAAAACGGGCGACCCCAAAACGGGCGAACACAAGG
>JAYEKE010000198.1 GCA_034660915.1 Pseudomonadota bacterium | reverse complement strand
CCGGCCCGCTGGATCAAGATGATGAAGGAAGCCATGAAGATGGCCATGCAGGATTTCTGCAGCCTCCGCATGGTCAACGAGTATGAACAGCATTTCTACCTGCCGGTTGCCGGATGTCATGACGAACTGCTCGCGGATAATGCCCGTAAAGCCGATGAATTACGCCGGCAGCATCATCGACTCCACCGTTTATGGGATAAAATCCATATTGAACCACCCCAGCGGAACAATGGTGGTTCTTTTATGGTGGGAGATGTCTTCAAAGCAACATCCATTGTTCACCTGGGAGAACTGCGTCCTGACGAAGTAAACGTGGAATTGTATTATGGCCCCACCCAGTCCCTTGAGCGGATAGATCCCGGAATGACGGAAACCATGTCAGTAGAGGAGGATCTCGGCAATGGTTCCTATCGTTACGGCTGTACCTTCCATTGCGATCTCGCCGGCCGCTACGGTTTCACCGCCCGGGCTACCCCCCAGGGTGACCGCCGGCTCAGGTATGATACCCGGTTTTTTACCTGGGCACGATAAAATAAAGGTATAAGATTCAAGGTGTTTTTCTATACCATAAACCTTATACCGTACACCTTATACTATAAACCGAGGTCAACATGTCTGCCAGCAGTAAAAATCCCCGGGTTCTGATCGTCACCCCGGAAGTCACTTACCTGCCCAATGGTATGGGCAACATGAGCAACTATCTGACTGCCAAGGCCGGAGGACTGGCGGATGTTTCCGCCGCTCTGATCAGCGCCCTTTTTGAACAGGGAGCAGATGTGCATGTGGCCCTGCCCGACTACCGAAACATGTTCAACACCCAGATCCCTGAACGACTGCGCCGGGAATGGCAGGCAATCCAGGCACAGGTACCGGATGAACGTCTCCATCTGGCCGAAGACCGGGTTTTCTACTATCGCAGCCAGGTCTACTCCAATTACGGCTGGAAAAATATGCTGATCAGCATGGCCTTCCAGCGGGAAGTTATCAATAACATCATCCCCCGGGTTCAGCCTGATCTTATTCACTGCAATGACTGGATGACCGGCCTCATTCCGGCCATGTCACGGCATCATGGCATTCCCTGTCTCTTTACCATTCACAACATCCATACGGTAAGAACCACCATGGCCCATATTGAAGACCGTGGCATTGACACCGCTGAGTTCTGGCATAATCTTTATTTTGAACGACCGGCCTACAACTATGAGGAAACCCGTGAAAGCAATCAGGTCGATTTTCTCACCAGCGGTATTTTTGCCGCTCACTTCGTTAATACCGTGAGCCCCACCTTTCTCCAGGAAATTGTTGAAGGACAACACGATTTCGTTGAGCCCCAGATTCAACAGGAATTGGCAAATAAAGGGCACGCCAGTTGTGGAGTCGGGATCCTGAACGCTCCGGACCCATCGTACAACCCCAGTACAGACCAGGATTTATCCTGCCGTTATGATCACACAAATTTTAGCAGTGGGAAACAGGACAATAAGCGAATACTTCAGGAAAATCTGGGGCTGATTTTAGATGATCGGGCCCCTCTGTTTTTCTGGCCTTCGCGGCTGGATACAATTCAAAAAGGCTGTCAATTACTGGCTGATATTCTTTACCGCGTTGTCTCCAGATACTGGCAGCAACATCTGCAGATCATCTTCGTCGCCAATGGTGAATTTCAACAGCACTTCAAAAACATTGTCAATTTTCATCAGCTTCATGACCGGGTAGCCATCTGCGATTTTAATGAAGCCCTGGCCCGCCAGGCTTATGGAGCATCGGATTTTATCCTGATGCCTTCACGCTATGAACCTTGTGGTCTGCCACAGATGATCGGTCCCCTTTACGGTTCCCTGCCGATAGCCCACGATACCGGCGGCATTCATGATACGGTCGTTCATCTTCAGCCTGAAAAAAACATCGGCAACGGCTTTCTTTTTGAATATCATGATTCAACCGGGCTGTTATGGGCCATGGAACAGGCAATGAATTTCTACAACCTGCCGGAAACAGTCAAGAATAAACAGATCAAAAGAATTATGAAAGCCAGTACCGCCACTTTTAATCACGAGGTAACTGCCCGCAGATATATGGACCTTTATGAAAAAATGCTCCAGCGACCGCTGCTGAACCGATAAGCATAGGAATATTATGCATGATTCCCATTATTAAGCTTGGCAGCTCAAGATCATTTTCTGATATAGCGCTTTCAATATTTCCAACCCTATGTTATAATTTTAATCGGAATTGCATTTTTCAAATAGTATAATGCTGCCTGCACCAACATTACTCCCAGATACCCCCTAAGAGAAATCCGCCCAAACAATCATGAAGGAGAAGACCGTAATGCCGAAACGTTTTATCAGTTTTTTATCAACCCTGATCATTTTATTTTCATTATTTTCTTCCGCCCAAGCAGCAACTACCTGGATCAACAACGTTGAAACTGCCAAGAAGAACGCAGCTACAGAGAAGAAGGATATGCTGCTGTTTTTTTCCGGCTCTGACTGGTGCCACTGGTGCCAAAAATTGGACAAAGAAGTTTTTACCCAGGATAAATTTGCCCAGGAAGCGGGAAAGGATTTTATTCTGGTAAGTCTTGATTTCCCCCGAAAAAAAGAACTGGAGAAATCCATTAAAGAACAGAACCAGCAAATGCAAAAGGCATATGGAATAAGAGGATTTCCCACGGTCATCCTGACTGATGCCGATGGTAAACCATACGCCAGGACTGGCTACCAACAAGGTGGCGTTGATGCCTACCTGGCCCAATTGCACAATTTCCATAATAATAACGCCAAAAAAGATGCCTTATTGACCAAAGCCGACCAGGCTACCGGCCTGGAACGGGCAAAATTATTAGACCAGGCATTGGCAATGATGATGACAAATCATCTTCTGGGAGACCGCAATAAATTGATCGACGAGATCATCAAACTTGACCCCGATAACAAGGCCGGCCTGCGGGCAAAATATGAACTTCAGCATAAAGTTGCTCCCATTGAAAAAGCCCTGCAAAAGACGGGGAATTTTGACCAGGCTCTGACTGATTTGGATAAACTGCTGCAGGAAGAAACCAATCTCCAGCCGGAAGACCGGCAGCGGCTCTATCTTTTCAAGGCCAGCATCTGCCTGAAAGGGAAAAAAGACCGGGAGGCCGGCATCAGCAGTCTGGAACAGGCGGCCAAAACGGCCCCAAACACTAAAATAGCCAAACAAATTCCGGATATTATTGCCAATATTCGCGGAACAAAAAAATAAATAAATAAAATACTCAACTTTCTTAAGTTGTTCTAAAAACAGCGGAAAGAAATTTACCAGGATGTTCCGGCATGGCTCTCGCTCATTCTCGCCGGCCGTCCATGGCCTGCCTGTGCGTGCCGCACGCAGACAGGCCGGCTTGTGGGGACACCGCTAAAGCAATGTCCCCGCGTCCGCCGAGAATCACTTCGTGTGATTCGTTCGGCGGCCAATACCGCTATGAGCCAAGCCCGAACATCCTGTAATTATGTCCCTGGCAACGCAAGTCAGAAAGTTGAGTAAAATTTAAAAAAGCATTAAACATTGGCTGATACTTCTACCATTTCCGATCCCGGGATTCCACCCCCCATAAAAAAACTGCTGGCTGCTGATCTCTGGCTGCAACCCTACGAAGCTGTTTTATGCCGGCGGGCGGAAAAAACCAAAGCCAGGGAACTGCAGCTTACCCGGGGGGAAATCAGCCTGTGGGAGTTTGCCGCCGGACAGCATCATTTCGGCCTTCATTTCAACGGCCGGGAGTGGATCCTGCGGGAGTGGGCCCCGAATGCCACCGCCATCTTTATAATCGGGGATTTCACTAACTGGCAGGAAGATAACCGTTTCGCCATGAAACGGCTAAATTCCCTGGGGGAGTGGGAAATCAGGCTGCCGGCAGAAATTCTGAAACATGGTGACCTGTACCGATTTCGGCTTCATTGGCCTGGCGGTTTTGGTGATCGCATGCCGGCTTATGCCAGCCGGGTAGTTCAGGATTCCCAGACCCTGATTTTCAATGCCCAGGTATGGCAGCCGGAAAAGTCATACCAATGGCAGAGCCGTGAATTTCAACCAGCTGCCGATGGCCTGCTGATCTATGAAGCCCACGTGGGCATGGCCCAGGAAGAAGAAAAAATCGGCAGCTACCGAGAATTCACCGACCATATTTTACCCCAGATCGCCGCTTCCGGCTACAACACCATCCAGCTGATGGCCGTCCAGGAACACCCTTATTACGCTTCTTTTGGCTACCATGTAGCCAATTTTTTTGCTCCTTCATCACGTTTCGGCACCCCGGATGAATTGAAGAAACTGGTTGACCAAGCCCATCTTCTGGGGCTGGCAGTTATTATGGATCTGGTCCATTCACACGCGGTCAGCAACGAAGTGGAAGGATTAAGCCGCTTCGATGGCACAGAATACCAGTATTTTCACCAGGGACCACGGGGTCAGCATCAGGCCTGGGATTCCCGCTGTTTTGATTACGGCAAGCCGGAAGTGCTGCACTTCCTGCTGTCCAACTGCCGTTTCTGGCTGGAGGAATACCATTTTGACGGCTTCAGGTTTGACGGCATCACCAGTATGCTCTATGATCATCATGGACTGGGAAAAGCCTTTACCTCCTATGATGACTATTTTGACCAACATGTGGATGAAGATGCCCTGACCTACCTGACCCTGGCCAACAAGCTTATCCATGAAATCCATCCTGAAGGCATTGTCATTGCCGAAGACATCAGCGGCATGCCCGGACTGGCCCTACCCATTGAAGAAGGTGGCATCGGCTTCGATTACCGCTTTGCCATGGGAATTCCTGACTACTGGATCAAACTGACTAAGGAAGTGCGGGATGAGGAATGGCCCATGGAGAATCTCTGGCATGAGCTGAACAATCGGCGGATTCATGAAAAAAGTATCAGCTATGCCGAATCACATGACCAGGCTCTGGTGGGGGACCAGACCCTTATTTTTCGCCTCATCGGCAAGGAGATGTATGACCATATGCAAACCGGCGATCAGAGCCTGGTTGTTGACCGGGGAATGGCCCTGCACAAGCTTATTCGCCTGCTTACTCTGGCCACCGCCGGCAATGGCTATCTTACCTTTATGGGTAATGAATTCGGCCACCCGGAATGGATTGATTTCCCGCGACCCGGAAATAACTGGTCATACCACTATGCCCGCCGGCAATGGCGGCTCAGGGATGATCCACAGCTGAAATATCACTTTTTGGCGGACTTTGATCACGACATGATTGCCCTGGTAAAAAAATACAGATTGCTGGAAGGGCAAAAACCGGTACTGCTCCACCAACACAATGATGACAAAGTGCTCATCTTCCGACGCGCTGGACTTTTGTTTGCGTTCAACTTCCACCCGCAAAATTCTTACAGCCATTACCGGTTTACGGTGCCAATGGCAGGAGAGTATGAGATGATCCTTGACAGTGATTCTCCCCGGTACGGCGGCCATGGACGCCTGGAACCTGAGCAGAAACATTTTTCCCTGACCGGGACTGAAACCGGAAAGCCGCAGTTATCTCTCTACCTTCCTTCCCGCAGCGTCCTGGTGCTGCAGGAACCAAAAATTTAAACCTTTTTATCCCTCAGCCTTTAACCTTTAGCCTTTAGCTTCGCCCTCTCACGGGACAGATTTGCACTTTTGCTTCGCTTGCGCCCTGAGCAGCGAAGAAGTGCCCTTGGGGTGCTTCGCATGGGGACAGCACTAAAGTACTGTCCCCGATCCCGTGTATCCTTTAGCCTTTAGCCTTTAGCCTTTAACCTTATACTACACCCGCATAACCAACAACTTCACTGCCATAATAATAACCGCGACCGTCACCACTTTTTTTACCCATTGGTGGCCTTTAAGTACGGTAAGGTGAACCCCTAGCTGACCACCCACCACCGTACCGGCAGCCAGAGTCAATCCCAGCGGCCAGTTAACCTTATGCTGCCAGGCAAAAATACCCAGAGCCAGGAAGGTATAAATCAGAATACTTAAAACCTTTACCGCATTACCCCGAACCAGATCAAGCCCGGCCAGAGTAGTGGTGGCCAACACCAGAAAACCGACTCCGGCCTGGACAAAACCGCCATAGATCCCCACCAGAAAAAAGCCAAAAGCCAGCCAGCAAACCCTGGGTTTCTCCATGGCTGAATCTTTGCCCTTGGAAGCTTTTAAGGGATCCCACAAAGTCCACAGGGTGACAACGATCATTACCACAGCAAGGAAGTTTTTAAATGCTTCTTCACCGATAATCACCGCCCCCCAGGCTCCCAGCAGGGCACCGACAGTTGCCGGCAAAGCCGCCCAGAGGACATAACGCCAGTCAACCACCTGATGGCGGTGAAAACCCCAGACCGCCCCGACATTCTGCAAGAGGATGCCAACCCGGTTGGTGCCATTGGCCACCGTTGGCGGCAAGCCAAGAAATATCAACAGGGGGACAGTCAAAAAAGAACCGCCGCCGGCAATAACGTTCAAGGTGCCGGCAACAATACCAAAAAAGAAAAGTAACAGATATGAGGTCATGGGATAGCAGATATCAACCCTTACAGATCAACAACTTACTTTTGCCGCTCGGAGAATGGGTAACCGAAACCCGGGGAAATATTTTTTTAAAAAAATCAACCCCGCCGGAAATAAATTCTTTCGCGTCACCGGATCCCATGGAATAAATCCGCAGATAAAACAGCATCCTGATCCAGCGCTTACGGGGAACTTCATGTTCCATCAGCAGAATTATCCCATCTTCGCCGATAACTCGTTTCATTTCCTCCAGGGCCAGCAATCTGGCATCACCTTTCAACTCATAAAGGGCATGGGAACAGGTTACCACATCAAAGGAATGATCGGCAAAAGGCAGGCGGCTGGCATCTCCTTCGACAAGGGTAATCGACCCCGCAGGATCTTTCTCCCGGGTTTTTTGCAGCATCCCGTGGGAAAAATCGTAACCAACCAGCAACCCTTCAGGGTAGTGGCCGGCAAAATTAAGGATAACCGCACCGGTACCACAGCAGACATCCAGAATTTTCGGCTTAGATCCGGGACTGAGACCGGCAGCATCCACCAGAAAATCCCTGGTATCATCTTCATCCTGGCGGGCATGCAGGCGGATAAAGGCATCGTAAAAAGCTGAGAAAAAATCGTAATATTTACGTCTGCCACTTCTTATGGTCGACATCGCAAAGCCACCCATTCTCCTTCCGCCAGCTGATGATCAATAACAAACCCCTCAGCTTCATAGATTTTCCTGACCATTTCGAGCTGTTCAGCCAAGATTCCGGAAAGAATCAGCTGACCGCCAGGATGCAGTTTTTCAATCAATTCAGGGGCCAGTTTCACCAGTACCGGGGCAATAATATTGGCCACCACCAGGTCAAATTTTTCCTCAAGGTCATCAAGAGAACGTGAGGATAAGCTGATAGTTTGTTCACAGTTGTTTAACCGGCAATTTTTGGCGGCATTCTCCAACGCATCTTCATCTATATCAATGGCAAAAATTTGTCCAGCCCCAAGCTTTCGGGAGAGAATGGCCAGAATAGCACTGCCGGTTCCCACATCCAGGACCGAATTCCCGGGTTTTAATCTCTCTTCCAGCAAAGTTGCCGCCAGGCGGGTGGTTTCATGGGTACCGGTACCAAAAGCCATTCCAGGATAAATGAGGATCTGGCCGGGCTGCTCACCAGCTCCCGGCCACCATGGGGGCATCACCATCCAGTTTTCAGTCAGGTTCACCGGCCTGAAATAATCTTTCCAGCCTTCCATCCAGTTTTCCTGGCCGATTTTCTCAATCGCTATTTCCCCGGGATCCGTTAGAAAAGGGGATAACTGCCGGCAAAGAGCAGTCAGAACATCATGACATTCAGCCGGGAAATACGCAACTATCGCTGCCCGGTCATCATCTTTGTCAGGCTCCCAGATACCAGAACACCCGGCCGCGAAAAGCAGCCGGGTGATTTGTTGATAATATTCAGCCATCGGGGTAAAAGACAATGACCACCAACAGGGTAAAGGAGTACCCTTTCCCCCCGAAGCATGGTTCATCTCAGACATCCATTTATTCAATTCATTCTCATAACCACAAAGATCCGAGAATTCCGTCTTTGAACCAGAAAACGGACAAGTTTATTCTTTTTCGCTTTTTTGACGGCCTGACGAAAATCTTTTACTGTTTCAATATCAGAATTATCAACCTGGAGAATTATATCACCGGAATGCAATCCCCCTTCGGCTGCCAGGCCATCGGGATCAATACGGTTGATCACTACCCCGGAATCAAGGGGCAGGCGATACTGACCGGCCAGCTCCGGGGTAATCTGACGGACAGTCATCCCCAGGCTATCCAGGGTACCATCTTCCGAGCTGCTGTCGGCAGCCGTTTCATCATCTTTCAGTTCCGCAATTACCACAGTCAGTTTTTTCACCTTACCTCGACGCAGCACTTTCATTTTTACTTTGCTTCCCGGTGGCACCGCTGCCACAATCCGGGGAAGTTTACGCATACTATCCACTTCCTGACCATTAAAAGAAAGAATGATATCACCGGTCTTGACTCCCGCCCGGGCTGCCGGGCTGTCCTCAACCACATCGGCAACCAAAGCCCCTTTTTCACTGTCAAGATTAAATGATTCGGCCAATTCCGGGGTCACTTTCTGAATCTG
>JAYEKE010000197.1 GCA_034660915.1 Pseudomonadota bacterium | reverse complement strand
TTGCAGATTTTCAGCGGTAAGTTACTAACTGCTAAAAGATAATCGCTCAATTCAGGAATCATTTTGAGACTTTTTTCAACAGGAATATTTTATGAATAAAAAAGCCCGGCTGCTGCAACTGTTGGCTAAGCTTTCCTATGAAAATCGTCAGGTAACCCTGACCTCCGGCAAAATCAGCAGCTATTATGTGGACGGGAAACAGACCACCCTGCATGGTGAAGGAAGCTTTTTGACCGGCAGCCTGACCTTAGATCTTATTCGATCGGCTGAAACTCCGATTAGAGCGGTCGGCGGTTTGAGCATGGGAGCTGATCCCATTGCCACGGCGGTCAGCCTGCTGAGCTGGTTTTCCGGCCCGCCGGTTCACGCCTTTTACATCCGCAAGGAACCGAAAGGTCATGGAAAAAACCTGTGGATAGAAGGCAATAAAAATCTTAATGAGGGTGATGCGGTTGCCATTGTTGAAGATGTGGTAACTACTGGCGGATCATTGCTGAAAGCAATCGAGCGGGCCCAGGCATATGGTTTGCGGGTCAAACAGGTTATCACCCTGTTGGACCGGCATGAAGGTGGAGCTGAAATGCTGGCAGAGAAAGGTTTTAAGCTGCAGGCACTGTTCACCATTAAAGACATCCGTTCCCAGGAGGCTGTCGCCTCGATTCGATAAAAAATTGCTATTCTCTGACAACCTCCTGAGGTCATTGATCAATGCCTAAAAACCTGGTTATTATTGCTGAAGATGATTTCGCCACCCGGGAAGTTCTGGCTGAAATTGTCGAGCAGGAAGGGCTGAAGCAACGTAACTTTGAAAATGGGGAATTGGCCCTGGAAGCATTGGAAGCTCATTGTGATGATGTTATGCTGGTTATCAGCGACATCAAGATGCCGGAAATGGATGGCATCCAGTTTCTCCAGCAGGCAAGAAAATCTTTCCCGGAAGCCCCTTTCGTTATCGCCTCGGGTTATGGCACCAGGGATAATATCATTACGGCATTAAAGCTGGGAGCCTTGGATTATCTAGAAAAACCTTTTCAGGTCAAGGACGTTCGGGAAATCATTCAAAAGATTAAACAAGCCATCGATGAAACCCAGCAAGAAACCGAATTATACCATTATCTGGAGGGCAAAAAGATTTGTTTTAAAATCAGCAATGACATTAAGCTGGTTCACTCTCTGGTCAATGAATTGATTCGGGAAATAAAAAAGGTTGGGGGAAAATCCCTGCAGCCGGAATTAACCGGCATCCGGATGGCTCTGCATGAAGCGGTGGTCAATGCCATTGAACACGGTAACCTGGAGCTTTCTTCCACCTTGAAGGAAAAATCCGATTATCTGGAAATCCTTGAAAAAAGAATGACCGAATCGCCCTATGCCGATCGGCAGGTCCTGGTGGCAACCACGGTAACTACCACATCTTTTTCCTGCGAGATCACCGATGAAGGACCGGGCTTTGACTGGCGGTCCCTGCCTGATCCCCGGGATCCCGAAAACCTGTTTAAACCGCACGGCCGCGGGATTATTCTGATGGCCAATTATTTTGATCGGGTAACATTCAACCAACAGGGAAATTCGATTACCTTGGAAAAAAACCTGGTCATGGAGGAAACAAGCCCATGAGCAATAAAAAATTTCTGGTTATTCTCGGCGATGGCATGGCTGATGAACCCCAGGAAAGTCTGAGGGGAAAGACACCGCTGGCAGCGGCCAACACCCCCAATCTCGACAAGCTGGCAAAAACAGCGGAACAGGGAACCCTGACCACGGTCCCCCCGGGATTTCCCGCCGGTAGCGATGTGGCAAACCTGTCGGTTTTCGGTTATGACCCGGCCCGCTATTATACCGGACGTGCGCCTTTGGAAGCTGCCAGCATGGGCATTGAACTGGGTCCGGAAGACGTGGCTTTCCGCTGCAACCTGGTCAACATCCTCCATTTTGAAGGCCGCGGCTACATGCACGACTTCAGCGCCGGGCATATCAGCACCGCTGAAGCCAGGAAAGTTATAGAGCAACTCAATCTTGAGCTTGGCAATGAACAACTTCGTTTTTACCCCGGGGTCAGCTATCGTCACCTGATGGTCATCAAAGATTGCCCGGTGGAGCTGGCTGAAATCAAGCTGACTCCTCCCCACGATATCAGCGGTAAGGAGATTGTCGACCATCTGCCCGCGGACCACGGCTCCCCGATCCATAACCTGATGCTGTCATCACAAATGATTATTTATCGGCTGCCATTCATTCGGGAAAAACTGGAAAAAGGAGAGGTGACCGCCAACTCCATCTGGCTCTGGGGACAGGGGAAAAAACCTCTTTTAGATTCTTTTGTTGATCGTTTTGGCTGCAGTGGCGTGGTTATTTCCGCGGTGGACCTGCTGAAAGGTATCGGTATCTGTGCCGGGCTGGCAGCGGTGGATGTCCCGGGAGCAACCGGCTACCTGGATACCAATTATGAAAATAAGGTTCACTACACCCTGAAAAGCCTGGAGGAGCACGATTTTGTCTATCTGCACCTGGAAGCTCCGGATGAAGCTTCTCATGAAGGCAGCCTGGAAAAAAAAATCCAGGCTATTGAAGACCTTGATCGGCAGGTTGTCGGCCCTCTGATTGATGGTTTGCAGAAATTTTCTGCTTTCCGGATGGCCGTCCTGCCTGATCATCCCACCCCCATTCGGACCAAAACTCACTCGTCCGAACCGGTACCTTACCTGTTATACGACAGCGAGAATAAACTCCCGGGCCCCCATAAGGAATATTGTGAAATAACTGCCGCGAATGCTGACAAGCACTGGCAGGAAGGCTGGCGGTTTATGAAATATCTGATAAACAAAGAACATTGAAAGTGAGTTCATACTAGTGAAACCAAAATATATTTTTGTTACCGGCGGGGTCATTTCCTCCCTCGGTAAAGGTTTGGCTGCCGCCTCCCTGGGAGCTTTGCTTGAAGCCCGCAATCTGACCGTCGGCATCCAAAAGCTTGATCCCTACCTGAACGTTGATCCCGGAACCATGAGTCCCTTTCAGCACGGGGAGGTATTCGTTACCGATGACGGGGCTGAAACCGATCTTGATCTGGGACACTACGAACGCTTTACCAATGCCAAATTAACCAAAAAAAGCAATTACACCACCGGCAAGATTTATGACGCGGTCATTACCAAGGAACGTCGTGGCGACTACCTGGGAGGGACAGTCCAGGTCATTCCGCATATTACCGATGAAATCAAGGAATGTATCCGCCGGGGAACCGGTGATGTTGACGTGGCCCTGGTGGAGATTGGCGGCACGGTCGGTGACATTGAAAGTCAACCTTTCCTGGAGGCAATCCGCCAGTTTCGCTATGATATAGGTCCGGAGAATGTCCTCTACATTCACCTTACCCTGGTCCCCTACATTCAGGCCGCCGAGGAGCTGAAGACCAAACCCACCCAGCACAGCGTCAAAGAATTGCGGAGTATCGGCATTCAGCCGGATATCATCCTCTGTCGTTCCGACCGGCCATTAAACCGGGAACTCAAGGCCAAGATATCCCTCTTCTGCAACCTTCCCCCGGAAGCGGTCTTCACCGCCCGTGATGTTGAAAGCATTTATGAAGTTCCTCTTTCACTTCACCATGAGGGGCTGGATGATAAGGTGGTCTCTCTGCTCAATATCTGGACAGGAGCTCCCCGGCTGGGAACCTGGGAAAAAATTATTCATAAAATCAAAGAGCCCCAGCACGAGGTTAAGATAGGCATCGTCGGTAAATATACCGCCCTGAAAGAATCCTATAAGAGTCTAAATGAAGCCCTGGTTCACGGTGGAATTGCCAATAACGCCAAGGTGAACCTGGAGTACATGGATTCAGAACAACTGGAAGAGTTGAGCGCTGAAAAACTGGCAGCCAGGTTCGCGGGAATTTCAGGGATCCTGGTGCCCGGCGGTTTTGGCAATCGGGGCATCGAAGGAAAGATTAAAGCCATTAACTATGCCAGAACTCACAAAATCCCCCTGTTTGGCATCTGCCTGGGAATGCAGTTGATGGCCGTTGAGTTTGCCCGGGATTGCGCCAAACTTAATGATGCCAACAGTTCCGAGTTTAATCCGGAGACCACTTATCCGATCATCTATCTGATGAAAGAGTGGACCACCAAAGATGGCCGTCAAACGGTGACCAGAAACGAAGACACACCCAAGGGAGGAACTATGCGGCTGGGAGCGCATCCCTGCCGACTGGCCTCCGGTTCTCACGCGAGGCAGGCCTACGGTAGCGATAACATCTCTGAACGGCACCGGCATCGATATGAATTTAATAACGAATATCGTGATCTTCTTAAAGCCAGCGGCCTGCAGATTACCGGCACCCATGCCGACCGCAAACTGGTTGAAATCATTGAGATCAAAGAACATCCATGGTATCTTGGCTGCCAGTTTCACCCGGAATTCACCTCCAAACCGATGAAACCACACCCTCTTTTTGTAGCCTTTATCAAAGCATCTCTCGACCAGCAGCCATCATAAGACCATGAATCCTGTCACCATCAATTCTTCGATAAGTATCGGCACCGGGAAACCCCTGGCGCTGATTGCCGGGCCATGCGTCATAGAAAGTGAAAGACTGGTACTTGAGACGGCGGAAACCGTGGCAAAGATATGCCAATCGCTGGATATCCCTTACATCTTCAAAGCTTCGTACGATAAAGCCAATCGAAGTAATGTTCAATCATTCCGAGGCCCTGGGATTGATAAAGGGCTTGAAATCCTGGCAAAAGTAAGGGATAAACTGGAAATTCCGGTCATTACCGATGTCCACGATCAGCATGAGGTGATGATGGTGGCTGAGGTTGTCGATATCATCCAGATTCCGGCCTTTCTCTGCCGGCAGACCGATCTGCTACTGGCCGCCGGCAAAACCGGGAAACCGGTTAATGTCAAAAAAGGACAATTTATGGCTCCCGAAGATATGGGGGGCATCACCGGTAAAATCAGCACTACCGGCAATGATAAAATTCTTTTGACTGAACGAGGAACCACCTTTGGCTACCATAACCTGGTGGTCGATTTCCGGGCGGTTCCCATCATGTTAGAAACCGGCTGCCCGGTTATTTTTGACGCCACTCATTCGGTCCAGCTGCCGGCTGCCCAGGGAGTATGTTCTGGTGGTGACCGGCGGATGATCCCCACTCTGGCAGCGGCGGCAGTAGCTACCGGAGTTGATGCCTTGTTCATGGAAGTTCACCCGGATCCTGCTCAGGCATTATGTGACGGGGCCAACTCATTATCACTGGAACAATTAAAGCCCCTTCTAAGACACCTGCGTCAAATATGGGACGCCTGCCAGCTTTGATGGTTTCGTAATGTTTTATATAGTCATTAATATCTAAATTAAGCGATTAGCTTTTAGCAGTTAGCAGTTAGCTCAATACTCAACTTTCTGACTTGCATTGCCAGGGACATATTGCCGGATGTTCGGGCTTGGCTCATAGCGGTATTGGCCGCCGAACGAATCACACGAGGTGATTCGCGGCGGACGCCTCGGAAGCCGGCCATGGACGGCCGGCGAGAATGAGCGAAAGCCATGCCGGAACATCCTTGGAGATTTATTTTAAGCTGTTTTTAGCGCAACTCAGAAAGTTGAGTCAATAATTACAAGATATTTAATATCGCCCACCTTCATCCGTTGGGTGTTGTTACTAATCAACGTAAAGCCCTGATTTTTAAAAGCTAATTGCTAATGGCTAACCGCTAATTGAACCTTTCGCCTTTAACCTTTCATTTATTTTAAAGGGAAAAACTTGTGATCAAAGACAGCCAACGGATAATAAGTGAAGGACGCCAGGCTCTGGCCATTGAGGCACTGGCCATCAACCGACTGGAAGAACACATCGGCCAGGATTTTGTTGAAGCCGTGCGGTTGCTGGCCGACTGTCAGGGAAAAGTAATCATTACCGGCATCGGCAAATCCGGCATTATCTGCCGAAAAATCGCGGCCACCTTTTCCAGTACCGGCACCCCGGCAATTTTTCTCCACCCCACGGAAGGATTACATGGAGATTTGGGAATCCTGTCCCGCAATGATGTGGTTATGGCGGTTTCTTACAGCGGCAATACCGAAGAACTGGTAAAAATAGTCCCTGCGGTTAAAAGATTCGGCTTGCCGCTTATCAGCCTGACCGGAAACAGACAATCAGAGCTGGCCAAATTAAGTGATGTTGTCCTTGACATTCGTGTCGATCGAGAAGCATGCCCCCTGGGCCTGGCACCCACAGCCAGCACCACTGTAACTCTGGCCATGGGGGATGCTCTGGCTGCAGTCCTTTTGAGCGCCAAAGGTTTCAGCGAAGAAGACTTTGCCCGCCGCCATCCCGGCGGCACCCTGGGAAAACGCTTATTGTTACGGATCCAGGATATCATGCATACAGGCGATGAAATTCCCCTGGTTTCGATGGCAACCAACATGAAAGAAACCTTGCTGGAAATCACCGGTAAAGGATTTGGGATGACCGGGGTTACCGACACAGATGGGATTCTGGTTGGGGTCATCACTGACGGAGACCTGCGGCGATCACTGGAACAATACAATAACCTCTTAACCTTTACCGCCGATAAAATAATGACCAGGAACCCCAAAAAGATCAGCGCCAAAGCCCTGGCCAGCCAGGGATTGCAGATCATGGAACAATATTCAATTACTGCCGTTTTTGTGGTTGAAAACGATGGAGAACAAAAGCCCATCGGCCTGCTCCACCTTCATGACCTTTTGCGTGCCGGAGTTGTTTAGGAGACTGCCCAATAATGCCCTTTTCTCCCAACTCTTCGTTATACTCAAAAATGAAAGCAACCACGAAGAACACGAAAGGCACGAAGAAAAGCAATTATTTTACTCCTTCGTGCTCTTCGTGTGCTTCGTGGTCGTTAGATATTCAACGTATTTTCATATAAAATTTTTTTTGCTTCCGGCTACGCCGGCCTAAGAGTATAAAAGGAAGTATTTACCATGGACAAATTCAAGCTTCAGGATGAACAGCGGCAACGTCTGCTTCCTTTAAAAGGGTTAATCATGGATGTTGATGGAGTGCTGACTGACGGCAGGATTATCATCAATGACCGGGGCGAAGAAAGTAAGAATTTTCATGTGCGTGATGGCCATGGAGTCAAGTTGCTTAAACGCTCAGGATTTCAGCTGGCCCTGCTCACCGGACGACAATCCCGGGTGGTCGAACATCGGGCCAAAGAGCTGGGAATTGATACGGTTTTCCAGAAAGTTCATGATAAAATCGCTGCCTACCAGCAGATAAAATTAAAATTTGCCTTAAAAGATGAGCAGATATGTTATGTGGGCGATGACCTGGTTGACATTCCCGTCCTGAGAAAGGTTGGGTTTGCGGTAACCGTAGCTGACGGCATTCCCGAGCTGGACCACTATATTCACTGGCGTTCACGGTATCCCGGCGGTGGCGGCGCCATTCGTGAACTTTGTGAGCTTATCCTCTGGACCCAGCAATCCTGGGACCAGCTTACCCAGCGTTATTTCGGCTGACACCATGAAAAAATTAGTACTCGCGGCAGGAGTGATACTCCTGGCCGGCATCATTTTTTCAGCCGTCTATTTCCGGATGGCCCCCCAAACCGTCAAAAAAACCATATTGCCGGTCATTGCCCGCCAACTGGAATTTGAATTAAACGATGCCCATTATACCCATTCAAAAAGTGGCAGGAAACGCTGGGAACTTACAGCTGCCAAAGCCCAGCGAAACAAAGGGAGTGACAACATAATACTGACGGATATTCATGTCACTCTTTTCGCCACCGACGATTCCCAAACCCTTATTACCGCTGATCAGGGCAGTTACAATACCAACAATAACAATGTATACCTAACCGGTCATATCCGGATCAGCAACGCCAGCGACATCATCACGACAGAAGAGCTTACCTACCTGGATCAAAAGGAAGAAATCATCATTAATAAACCTGTTACCATCAAACGGACCGGCTTCAGTATCAAAGCTAAACGCGCTTCAATGGAGGTGCCTGAAAACCGTTTTCACTTCTCCGGAGGGGTTAAGGCACATATCAAATTACAGGGAGAGAAAAAATGAACAACCGTTTACAATTCATCTGTTTTTGCAGTTTTCTGATCATTTTGCTGCTGGTTGTGCCGGCGTTTTCGGCTGAACCACTTTTCAAGTCCTCAAAAACCCCCATTGACATTTCATCAGATCGACTGGACATAGACCAGCAGAAAGGACAGGCTATCTTCAAAGGCGAGGTAATAGCCCGACAGGATAAGATGACTTTACAGGCGGATACCATGACCATCCTCTTTGTCGAAAAGGAAAACGATGTTAAAGAAATCATTGCCAATGGTTCAGTAACCATCGATCTGGATAAAAAAATAGCAACCTGTGAAACAGCCCATTTTTATACCGCTGATAACAAAGTCATACTGACCGGCAAACCGCTGCTGAAAGAAGGGAAAAATGTTATTGAAGGAGAAAAAATTATTTTTTTTCTTAATGAAGAGCGTAGTATTGTCGAAGGCAAGAAAAATTCCCGGGTAAAAACAACCATTTTCCCCGGTCAGAAAGGCCTGTTCAATAATAACCTAAACTGAGCGATTAGCCTTTAAAGGTTTAAGGTGTAGGGTGTAGGGTTTTTACCTTGTACCTTTTAGGTTTAATGATTACAGGATGTTTTGCTATTACAAACGTAAACATTCGACTACGTTTTCAGAAAAGATAAAAATACTCTCACAGAGGCACAAAGTCACAGAGAACC
>JAYEKE010000196.1 GCA_034660915.1 Pseudomonadota bacterium | reverse complement strand
GATGATTTCGCGGCGGGAGTGATTGTCAGAAAAATGGATGGGGATGTGGAGTTTTCTGACGGCCCTGGAGCATTTCAATAAATGTTTCCAGCCGGGTGATGGTGCGGCCGTCCACCGGGGCCGGTCGGTCACCCTCGATGGTCAATACTGGAACCGGCAGCTCTTTTTTAATGATGATATCTTCAATCTGGCGGAAACAGAATGACTGGACATAGTGGATGATGCCGTCAATCCGCCGCCTGTCGATTTCCGCTTTGATGTCGGCAATCCGACCACTGACGGCATAGGGGTAAGTATAAGCCAGATACTGGCCGGCCAGGTCCAGGTTCCCGGCACCAGGCATACTGAATTGTCTCTGGACCTCGTTGAATACTACTTCCACCCCGAGTTCTTTAATGACGGGATAAAAATTACTGATGATCGGCGGGACGCCGATGATCCCTAAGCGGAGAGTTGGTGTTTTCGGTTGGCGCCGCCGGGCTGCCTGCAGGAAAGTATTGAGGTCATGGCTGAAATGTTTCGGACTGCCGCTAAAATCACTTGCGCTTACCAGGAAGCGATGGTTTTCTTCCCCGCTCACCCGTCCTTCTTCCCAGATTAAACGGTCCAGCTCCTCCAGTTGCCGGCGAATGGCATCAAGATTTCGCTTGCAGTCTTTGACCTTGTCCCGGGAAACCCTGAAATAGCGGCGAAATTCCTCCAGCTCCTGCTCCATGGCTTTGGGGTTGCGGTTTAAGGGGAAGGCAAAAGGAATAATCTCCACCCCTTCATATTCCAGCACTTCAGCCAGGGCATGGGTGCTGCTGCAGTCGCCGCTGACCACCGCAACCACCTTTCTGATCCCATGTTTTTTTATAGTGGAGTAAATTCCCTTAATCCAGGCGCAGCTGGTGGCGGGGAAGTCGGATTCCTCGGCCTGCTCAATTAATGATCCTGGATGTGGATCGCCAATAAAGAGATTATTTAAGTCACAGGGTATGAGTCCGGCAGCATAAATAATTTCCACCGGAATACTGGAGGTAAAGCCAATGTGGTTGATCATTATTTATCAGAAGTCAGGAGTTAGAAGTCAGGAGTCGGGATAATGAAGAAAAAAGGCGGGCCTGAGCCCGCCTTTTTGGTAAGAGATAAACGTAAAATTAACCGCGGTTTTCCCGGGTGTCAACCAGGCCTTGAACCACGGAGGGGTCAGCCAGGGTTGAGGTGTCGCCGAAGCCTTTAGGATCGACTTCATTGGCGGCAATCTTGCGCAGGATGCGGCGCATGATTTTCCCGGAGCGGGTTTTTGGCAGTGCCGGTGCCCACTGGATCATATCCGGGCTGGCGATGGGCCCAATCTCCTTACGGACCAGAGTGACCAGTTCTTTCTTGAGCGCGTCAGTGCCTTCGACGCCGGAATTCAGGGTAACGTAAGCATAGATGCCCTGTCCCTTGATTTCGTGCGGCATACCGACAACCGCGGCTTCGGCGACCTTATCGTTCAATACCAGGGCGCTTTCTACTTCAGCGGTACCCATCCGGTGGCCGGAGACGTTGATAACGTCATCAATGCGGCCCATGAGCCGGTAATCACCGTTTTCTTCGCGCATGGCGCCGTCACCGGTGAAGTAATAGCCGTCATACTGGACGAAATAGGTCATTTTGAAACGTTCTGGGTCGCCGTAGACGCCGCGCATCAGACCAGGCCATGGCCGGCGGATACACAAGGCTCCTTCCCCCGGACCTTTAATTTCGACGCCAGTGGCGGGTTCAACGATCAATGGGTCGCAACCGAAGAACGGGGTAGTGGCATAGCCGGGTTTCATGTCGATGGCGCCGGGCAGGCCGGTAATCAGGATACCGCCGGTTTCAGTCTGCCACCAGGTGTCGACGATCGGGCATTTGCTCCGACCGGGCAGCTCATAATACCACTTCCAGGCTTCCGGATTGATGGGTTCGCCAACGGTACCCAGCAGGGTCAGGCTGTCAAGTTGGTCAAGGCGACTGGTGACGTATTTGTCGCCTTGGCCGGCAATGGCGCGGATGGCGGTCGGCGCGGTATAGAGGGTGTTGATTTTGTGCTTGCCGATGATATCCCAGTAGCGGCCGGCATCAGGATAGTTGGGTACTCCTTCAAACATAACGCTGGTGGCACCGTTGCATAAGGGGCCGTAAACGATGTAGGAATGCCCGGTGACCCAGCCAATATCGGCGGCACAGAAGTAAATGTCGCCGTCATGATAATCAAAGATATTTTTATGGGTAAATGAGGTATAGACCAGGTAGCCGCCGGTGGTGTGGATAACCCCTTTGGGTTTGCCGGTGGAGCCGGAGGTATAGAGCAGGAAGAGCGGATCTTCGGCGTCCATCCATTCCGGTTCGCAGTTAGCATCGACTTTGGCCATCTCATCTTGGTAAGAGAGGTCAAAACCATCCTTCATGGGTGCGTCAACCTCGTCTACGTGGTTGACAATAACGGTATTTTTAACCGTCGGACACTGGGCCACGGCGGCATCGACGTTCTTTTTCTGGTCGATAACCTTGGCGCCGCGGAAGTAGCCGTTGCAGGAGATGAGAAAATTGGAATCGCAATCCTGGATCCGGTCTTTCAGGGCGTCAGCCGAGAAGCCACCGAAGACGATGGAATGCATGGCTCCGATTCTGGTACAAGCCAGCATGGTAATGGCCAGCTCGGGAATCATCGGCAGGTAGATGGTTACCCGGTCGCCTCTTTTGACGCCATGGGCCTTCATGACGTTGGCAAACTTGCAGACCAGCTCATGCAGCTCCTTGTAGGTGAATTTCTTATCGACCGTGGGTTCGTTGCCTTCGAAGATGATCGCTACCTGATCGCCGCGTTTTTCCAGGTGGCGGTCAAGGCAGTTGTAGGAGACATTCAACTTGCCGCCCAGAAACCATTTCAGGTAGACTTCATCCTTGCTGAATTTCCAGTCTTGAACGGTGTCCCATTTTTTGAACCAGGTGACATACTCTTCGGCGATCCGGGACCAGAAGCCATCGTTATCGCTGATGGATTCATCGTACAGTTTCTGGTATTCTTCCCGGCTTTTGAAGTACGCTTTTTTGCGGAACTCTTCCGGTACCGGATAGACTTTTTTCAGTTCTGTTGCGTCAGCCATGAAAATCCTCCTTCTCTGTAAAAGTTAAGTGATGTTTTCCACTAAAATCTGGCTTCATAATAAAACTTTGAAACCAGACTACTTGCCCGGCTCAGTTTGCGGGAATTACCGCAGTATTATGGTTGTCATTTGTAAAACGCACTGTCTGTTGTTTTTAGATTAATGTTTCATTGAAAGTGTTGATGTGTGGCCACATGCCCGGATAATCATTGCGTTTTTACCAGGCTTTTAAGTATACAGTAAAACAAGAGTGTTTATTTATTATACCGATAATTTTTTTCTATAAGAGGAGCAGGAAAATGTCAAGGGAAAAATGATGGTTAAACTGAAGGGGCATTCATCTTAACTTTGTGCAATTATTCATTTATTGCCGCAACATATGTTCTTGACATGGGCCCTGTCTATGGTTTATGAGAGTTAATATTGTATACATGTATGGAAAATGCTTCGCCCTGCTTGTCGCCCTGGTTTGCACCTTTGCTTCGCCCTGCTTCGCACGGGGACAGAATTGAATTCTGAATTCTGTCACCACATCGAGACAATTTGTAAGTAGTACGCGAGTGTTTACTTATAAATGCAGGAATATATTTCATATTTTGAGGATTATAATTTGAGCCTAACTTGAGCCTAACGCGGTAATCGAGCAAAAAGGCCATTTTTCAAGGTAGCCTACAGTTGCCTGATGAGCTGGTAATTATAGATAACCACTAGATTGAGGAGGACAGTATGGGGAAATATGATGAGGTGTATCGTCGTTCCATTGAAGATCCGGATGGTTTCTGGGCGGAAGCCGCCGAGGATGTGCAATGGGTAAAAAAATGGGATAAGGTGTTGGATGACTATGGCAAGCCCTATTTTTACCGCTGGTTTACCGGCGGGGAACTGAACAGTTGCTACAATGCAGTCGATTATCATGTGGAAAACGGCCGGGCTGACCAGGTAGCCATTATTTACGACAGTCCCCAGACCAACACGGTTAAAAAAATTACCTATCGCGAATTTCAGGACCAGGTTTCCCGTTTTGCCGGGGTGATCCGGGCTCAGGGGCTGAAAAAAGGGGATACGGCCATTATCTACATGCCAATGATTCCCGAAACCCTGGTGGCTATGCTGGCCTGTGCTCGTATTGGGGTGGTTCATTCGGTGGTTTTCGGTGGTTTTGCTCCCAATGAACTGGCAATCAGGATCAATGATGCCAAGCCGAAACTGATTATCTCCGCTTCCTGCGGACTGGAAGGCGCAACCAAGGTTATTGCTTATAAACCGCTGCTGGACAAAGCCATTGAGCTGGCTGAGGTAAAACCGGATAAATGCATTATTTACCAGCGGCCACAGGTGCAGTCCGAGCTGATTGCCGGTCGGGACCTGGATTGGGATGATTCCATGGCAGTGGCCGAACCAACTGAATGTGTTACCGTGGCCGCCACTGATCCGCTCTATATTCTCTATACCTCCGGAACTACCGGGATTCCCAAAGGGGTGGTGCGCGATAACGGTGGGCACGCGGTGGCGATGAAATGGAGCATGCGTAATGTCTATGATGTGCAGCCCGGGGATGTGTACTGGGCGGCATCCGATGTCGGCTGGGTTGTCGGCCATTCCTACATTGTCTACGCGCCTTTGATGCTGGGCTGTACCACCATCGTTTATGAGGGAAAACCTGTGGGTACCCCGGATGCCGGCGCTTTCTGGCGGGTGATTTCCGAGCACAAGGTCAAGGTGTTGTTTACGGCGCCGACGGCTTTTCGGGCGATCAAAAAGGAAGATCCCAATGGTGAGTTGCTGAAAAAGTATGACCTCTCCTGCTTTAAATATCTCTTCCTGGCCGGTGAGCGTCTCGATCCCGATACCTACCATTGGGCTTCTGATCTGTTGCAGAAACCGGTCATTGATCACTGGTGGCAGACGGAAACCGCCTGGGCCATTGCCGGAAACTGTATGGGGATTGAACCTCTCCCCATCAAACCCGGATCACCTACCAAACGGGTGCCCGGTTTCAATGTCCAGATTATTGACAATGACGGCAAGGAGTTGGGGCCCAATACCGAGGGCATCGTTACCATCAAGCTGCCGCTGCCGCCAGGCTGCCTGCCGACCTTGTGGGAGCAGGACCAGCGTTTTAAGGAATCCTACGTCAGTATGTATCCAGGCTACTATTTCACCGGTGATGGTGGTTATATTGATGATGAGGGCTATGTTTACATCATGGGCCGGGTGGATGATGTTATCAATGTTGCCGGTCATCGCCTGTCCACCGGCGGCATGGAAGAGATTGTCGCCACCCATCCCGATGTGGCCGAATGCGCGGTCCTGGGAGTTGAAGACAATCTGAAAGGTCAGGTCCCCCTGGGGTTTTTCGTCCTTAAATCCGGGGTTACCAAGGACCCTGAAGAGATTGCCAAGGAGTGTGTGCAGATGGTTCGGGAGCAGATCGGCGCCGTTGCCTCTTTCCGTCAGGCGACGGTAGTAAATCGCTTGCCCAAAACCCGTTCCGGCAAGATCCTGCGTGGCACCATGCGTAAAATTGCTGATAACGAGGATTTCCGCATGCCGTCCACCATTGACGACCCGACAGTTCTTGATGAAATTGCTGAAGCGGTGGTGCCGCTGGGCTACGGCAAGGGGAAGAAGTAAAAGAAACTGGTTACAGGGATATCCCGGCATGGCTCTCGCTCATTCTCGCCGGCCGTCCATGGCCGGCTTCCGAGGCGTCCGCCGCGAATCACATCGTGTGATTCGTTCGGCGGCCAATACCGCTATGAGCCAAGCCCGGATATCCCGGATTATTACTGCTTCATAAGTTACAACTGAAAACGCCGGGGTTGAAAAACCCCGGCGTTTTTTATGTTTCTTTGCGGATCAGCAGCATTCCCTGGTATTCCGCCACATGTTCATAAAATTCAAGTAATATCTCCTGTTCTTCGCTGGTGGGCCTGCCGGTGGTCAGCAGGTAATTGATTTCATCGTCAAAGCGAACCTGGAGCAAATCCATCAGGTGGAAACGCCTGACTTTGAAACCCAGCATCACAGCAGCGGCTTCCAGGTGGTCAAAACGAATGGTGTATTCATCATGGTCCTTGAGTTTGACCTGGCGGGGATTTTTATCCCGCCGGTCATAGGTCCGCAGCTGGATGGAAAAGGGATAGGGAAGTTCGGTGTCGGCGCCGTGTTCGGTAATAAATATTCGTTGAATATCGGTTTTGGCCAGTTGTTCAATGAAGAGCAGGGCTCCCAGGTTGAGATTAAAAAAATCGGGGAGATCAGTGATATCCAGCCGGTAGGTAGCGATCAGGCGAGCTACTTCGCCCAGCAATTCATCGGCGTCCAGATTGCTCAGGTTTTCCGTAGGTACCGGGCTGACGATTTCCGTCCTTTCCAGGCGGGGGCGTAAAAGTTTTTGTTCGATTCGGGTGGCGGTGGGAAAATCGGCGATGATCTCATTGGCAATCAGCAGGTCTACGGGTTGCCGTAAGCTGGGCAAAAAAGAAAAAATATCCTGGCAGATAAATTCAGCCGGACTGTCTTTCAGGGTCTGTTGCTGTTGTTTAAGCAGAAAACCGGAGATGTCTACCATGGTCAGCTTTTTCGGCTGAACCATGGTCAGCAGCCCGGCCATCAGTGAGCCATAGCCGCCGCCCACCTCAATGATGTTTTCAGGTTGTGCCGACAGTTCTGCTGTTTCCCGCAGATATTTCCCCACCAGGCTGCCATAACTTGCCGGCTGTTTCAAGGCTTTGGCATAAGCTGATTCCGCATTGGCCAGGCTCTGGCAGATGGTCATTTCCCAAAGCAGGCTGGGATGATCAGCACAGTAGAAAGATTCAGTGCGGTTTATATAAGGTTCAAGGTTCAAGGTATAAGGTATAAGGTTTAAGGTTTAAGGATAAAGGTATACTGGCCAGCCGTATACTTTGCACCGTTCTACACCGGCAGCTGCCGGCCGCCGATCAGGTGGTAATGAACATGGAACACTACCTGCCCACCCTCCTTGTTGGTGTTGACCAGGGTCCGGTAGCCGCTCTCAGCTACCCCGTATTCACGGGCCAGATGTTTGACCGCCCGGTGGACTTCGGCAATGACTTCCATTTCATTATCGGGAATATCGTTCAATGTGTCATAATGTTTTTTGGGAACGATCAGAAGATGCACCGGCGCTTTGGGGTTGATGTCCTTGAAGGCCAGGATCTGATCATTTTCATAAATAATTTCAGCGGGTATTTCCTTGGCAATGATTTTACAGAACAGACAGTCAGACATGATTTATCCTCCTTATTTGTTTTTCTACCATGAAGGACTTGAAGAGTTAAATAAAAACAAGAAAACTCTCACAGAGGCACAAAGCCACAGAGAAAAACAAACTTTTTTAGGTGTCTCTGTGCCTCTGTGTCTCCGTGAGAAAAAACAAATGAAAAATCAGAGTGTAAAAAAATGTTTTTTTCAGATATTGCATTGCAGTTATTTAAGCTTACCCTGCTTTCTGCGGTGGTATTTGAAGATTGTGCTTCCCACTTCTACTTTCAGATCATCGGCGACTACCGGGCATTTGCATTGGAGCAGAAAAAATATGGCCTGCTTACTTTGGCTTAAAGCTTCATAGTTCCCCTGCCCTTTGGCAATAATCATGGTGGCATGATAAAACCAGTCAGCCATTTCCGGACTCATCTCATCTTCCAGCAGTGCCGGTGCCCGGCAACCGCTGTTGATAATTCCGGCAACTTCAGCCATCCCCACCTGCTCGGCATCAACTATGGTTACATCATTGATGATCGGAGTGCCGCGGACGGCAAATCCCACTTTAAGCTGGGGATAGGCGGCCTTCATCTGAGAAATAAAAATTTTATCGGCAACAATTTCTCCGGCGTTATCACCGATATACAACAATTTCGTGGTTCCCGGTAACTGCTGTTCAAAAGCGGGAAAATCATCAAGATCAAAATGGTCCGGGATTTGGCTGTTCAAGCCTTCGCTGACTTTAAATCCTTCGTGCTGAACCCCAAAGTCTATCAGGTTGCCGGAAATTGCCAGGGACGCGGCCGCCCGTAAGCGGTTTGGTTTTTGCGCAATAATTCTTACCAGTTCCGGCAGGGCTGCCAGCGCCTGGCGGTTGGAGGCGGTTTTAATCTCCTGATACGGGTCTTCAATGCCGGTTTCCCTGGCAACAATTTCGTAGACGGTTTTGGCAATCCTGGGAGGAGAATATGCCAGCGGCAGGGTGGGCAGGGCCTGCATGACCTGGTCAAGCACCCGTTTTTGCTCTGTTTCCTGATCGGTTATCAGGCGCAATGAGGCCAGTGCCTGGCGCAGGAAGCATGGATAGCAGTCGAGATAAGTATGCATGAATTTACGGTGTACGGTTTACGGTATAAGGTATAAGGTTTAAGGTTTAAGGTTTAAGGTTTTTACCTTGTACCGTACACCCTACACCGTATACCGTTATTTAAACACTGCTCCGGTATTGGCGGAAGTTACCAGCCGGGCATAACGGGCCATGTAGCCAGTGGTGATCTTGACCGGCAATGGCTGCCAGTTTTCCCGGCGCTGGGCCAGCACGTCATCGATCACTTTCAGGGTCAGGGTCTTGCCGGGAATATCAATGGCGATGATATCGCCCTCTTCAACCAGGCCGATCAAGCCGCC
>JAYEKE010000195.1 GCA_034660915.1 Pseudomonadota bacterium | reverse complement strand
ATTAAGACCTTGATTTTAACTAAACCCCAGAATGGGTTGGTAGGCGGCCTGGATTATATGGTCCGGAATTTCGGGATCCAGGAAATCTGGTATAATGGCTTGTGGACTGGCTATCCTCCTTTTCGCCAGTTTTATGAGTGGACCCGGAATCATGGTGTCAGATGGCGAAAACTTACGGATCTTAGTCGCCCCCGCTATTTTGATCAGCTTGAAATAACGGCAATTAACCCGGTTGCCAATGATATTCGGCCAAGAAAACCATGGAAAAAATTTTTACGGGAAATGTCCTTATCCCTGAATATTATTTTTGGACAAGCCAAGATTATTCTTTGGGGAGGAACAGAGTCGGGGGGCAGGGAGTGGCTGTCAACCCATGCTTTGGAGTTGGAACAACTGGAAGCCTTGATCTGCATCAGGCCGTTGACCGAATCGGCTGTATTTCCGGTTCCTGGTTTAGCAAAATTACCTCAGATTGTCATCGGCCCGCGATGTGATGCTGTCGGGACAGGAAAGAAGAAACTGACAGATTTTATCCTCTGGGAAACCCGGAAAAATGGGTTTCTTCATCTGGATATTTATCCCGATGGAAAGATGAATATTAATAACTCAACTTTCTGACTTGCTTTGTCGGGGACATATTAGCAGGATGTTCGGGCCTGGCTCTTAAGCGGTATTGGCCGCCGAACGAATCACACGATGTGATTCGCGGCGGACGCCTCGGAAGCCGGCCATGGACGGCCGGCGAGAATGAGCGAGAGCCATGCCGGAACATCCTTGGAAATTTCTTTTAGCTGTTTTTAGAACAACTCAGAAAGTTAAGTTAATAATCAAAATTGATGAACTCATAACAACTGGGTAAAAATTTCCTATTGCCAATTACTTCCGGCTACGGTATCTTTCTGCTGAAATTACTGGTTGATAGACAATCCTGAATTGAGTGGTTGGCTGTTATCAGTTAGATATTAGCTTAATGATTACAGGGAGTTCACTATTATATGCCGTAAATATTCGGCTACGTTTTTAAAAAAGACAAAAATACTCTCACGGAGACACAAAGCCACAGAGAACCCCAGTCATTTGCCCTCTGTGACTCCGTGTCTCTGTGAGAAATCTGAAAAAATTGCCAATCTATAAACAAAATCTAATATTTATTATATGCCGTCACCTGTTGGATGTTGCGTCTAGTTAATATGAAATTTTAATTTTCCTTAGCTAAAGGGCTAAACTTAGATATAAATAGGGGAGATAAACAGTGGGTCTTCAAGCTATAAAAGGTTTTAACGATATTCTGCCAGCGGAAACGAATGCGTGGCAATGGATCGAAAATGTATTTCATCAGCTTCTATCCTCATATAATTATGGGGAGATCCGTCTGCCATTCCTGGAGTACACTGAGCTGTTTTCCCGTAGTATTGGCGATAACACGGATATCGTTGAGAAGGAGATGTATACTTTCCATGATCGTTCAAACAGAAGTCTTACCTTACGTCCCGAAGGAACAGCTTCCGTGGTCAGGGCTTTCATTCAACATGGGATGGCAGCGACCGGAAACATTAATAAATTATACTATCTTGGCCCCATGTTTCGTTATGAAAGGCCGCAAAAAGGGCGGTATCGTCAATTCTATCAATTGGGAGCGGAAGTCTTTGGCGAGGAGGATTATCATCAGGATGCCGAAATTATTATTATGTTGGCACGATATTTTCATATATTGGGGATAAGCTCGGCAAAATTGAACCTTAATTCTCTGGGTTGCAAGCACTGCCGACCGGCATATCGCCAGGCCTTACAGGATTATTTGCAACGGCAGGGTGAACATTTGTGCGGTGATTGCCAGCGGCGGCTGGATAAAAATCCTTTGCGGGTATTGGATTGTAAGCGGCCTGATTGCCGGAGTGTGGTTGCAGACGCCCCGAAAATCCTGGATTATCTGGGCACTGAGTGTCAGGATCATTTCGGTGGGGTTGTCCGGTTGTTGAATGCGGCTGGTCTTGATTATCATGTCAACCCGTTCATGGTCAGGGGATTGGATTATTATACCAGGACAACTTTTGAATTTCTTGCCGGAGACCTGGGCGCGCAGAATGCAGTGGCTGCCGGTGGACGTTATGATCAGTTGGTGGAAGAACTGGGTGGAAAACCGACACCAGCCATCGGTTTTGCCATTGGTATGGAACGGCTGGCGATGCTGGTGGACAGTGCGTCAGTTCCAGTCTCTGCTCCGTTTATCTATCTCGCAGCCCTTGGAGAATCGGCCCTTAATATTCTCTATCCGCTGATGCATAAATTAAACCAGGCAGGTGTCGGTGCGGTATTGAATTACCGGCAGAAAAGCCTAAAGAATTTGATGAAAAAAGCCGATAGGAACAATGTAGCATATACTCTTATTGCCGGTGGTCAGGAGATCGAACATGGTGCGGCGATCTTGAGAAATATGAAGACAAAGGAACAGCAGGATATTCCCATGAATACATTATTTACCAGCATCAGGGAGGTATTTGATGGGCATCAAAATAACTGATTCCTCCACGGTTTCAGCCACAAACGCCCAGGATAAGAATCGTCAGGCGAAGGGGAAGAGGGATGCGGCGGCAAGTTTTCAGGATTTGCTGCGGAACCGGATTGCCGGACAGGAATATTCAAGTCAATCAGCTTCAGCGGTTTCATCTCCCCATGCCCCTTTTCCGGTTTATGAAATCGATGATTTACCCGATTCTCCCCAGGGAATTAACCTGCGGGAAAAAGGCATAGTTGATACAGATCGGTTGATTGCGATTATGGATGATTATCACCAGAAACTGAAACAGGTCGAGACCACTCCTTATGATGGGAAGAAATTGATTGAAGATATGGAAAAAGTGTCTCGTGATATGTTGGGTTACATGTCAAATTTGACATCTTCTGATAATTTGTATAAGCTGATGAGAGATTCAGTGGTTATGGCACGAGTCGAGATTGAAAAATATGTCCGCGGTGACTATGGTTAATGGCCCTGTATTTTCCGGTACAATATAATTCAACTTCCTATCGAACCTTTTATGATAGTTTGACCCCGGTTGAAAAAATACGTTTCCACCGGGAATTTGTTGGGGTCACCTACAAACGACGTTTCCTCCATCTTAAGGCCACTCACTCCAAACAGCCATTCAAAGATAACCTTGCCATTGCCGGTAAAAATCTCCATGACAAAATGGTGATCAGCTGGTTTACCTGGCGTCACCAGAAACTGCTGCCGGTTTATCTGCCCTTAATTTTCCGCCATTACCTATTTGGTTTCCTGGTCCAGTATACTCAGGCGTCACGCTGGATGGACTTACCCCAGCCATCCCCATCCTGTTATTGGGCTGCACCCATCAACCTGGTGGTTCTTCGCTGGATGAACCGGCACCGGGATGCCTGTCAGCGGGCGCTGGAACCCCTGATTACCCAGGTGATAGAGGAAGAGAACCGGCACCTTTTCATCTATTGCCTGCTGGCTTTGAAAGCCGCCCGGGAACTCTTTGAACCGGAACAGATTGCCGCCGAGGCGGCAGAGCTTCGATCGCTGCTCATGCCCGGGAATACTCCCCTCGGGATTGAAATGGAGTTCAGCAACCTTGGCCGCTATGCCACCTTTGATAAAAAAGGCAAAGGCCTTGATTTTCATGACCCTTTTCATAATATGGAGTACTACAGTGCCTTTGTACTGGATGATGTGACCTGGCGTTTGGGTGGTTATGTTGACACTCATGTTCGTGGCCGTCGTCTGTTTACCCTTTCTCGTTTTGGCGGGTTTTATGAATATTGTATGGTACGGATTGACTACCCCCACAAATATTCCCTGCCCCTGACTACCGATCCGGCTGTGGCAGCAAATATGATTCGGGAAGCGGTTGACTTTGTGCCTGAAATTAAACCCCACAGCCTGCACCTTAATATTGAACACCGGGGCCTGGGAGAGGTGAAACCGGGATTGGATGATTACCTGTGTCTGTTGATGCTTGGCGGTGACTTGGGTCGCGATGAAAAGGGCCGTCTGCGGGAGAAACGTTTAGCCGGCAATGAGCTGCGTGGGGTGATTCAGCGGCGGCATCACCTTTCTTTTTTTGAAGAAGTAAAAAAAGAGGTGGTCGAATATTCCTTTCTTCGTCTCTGGCGGCATGGTGACCGGGATTATGATTACCTGCCGGTGATAATGGCCTTTAAAGGTTTCCAGTATGGCTATAATATGGATCTCAGCTGCCGGGATCAGGTTCAGGGTATACTGAGCTGGGCGCAAAATCCCCGGCCGTTACCGGTGTCTTCCATCAGCCGATTTATGGCAACGGTAAGAAGTGGTTTGCAGCGTGAGGGGGCACACCCCGGGCCGCTAATTTTACGGATGGAGGAGAAAATCCTGACGGTATTGCAGCAGTGGAATCAGAGGTTAGCTGCTGAGCAGGAAAAAATCTGGTCTGTCCTGGTTGTTGGTTGTGGTTTACAACTGATGGAGGTTGTTGATTTGTTTGCGCCGATTTGCCCGGCATAATTCCCGGTTTTTGCATAACTGGTTGCAGGCTATCGATGAACTCCAGAATCCGTGCATCTCTTCATCCATGCAGAAGCCGGGCTCAATATGAACGTGTTGGGGATCTGGCGAACGCCTCATTTTTCTGAATAAATTACTGATCCGCCGAGGTTCTTTAATTCGGGGCTGTTCGCAGAATAACTTCCAGTTGCCACAGGAAATAAAAAACTCCTTCTGATGTTCAGGGCTGAGATGTTCCCATGGGTAGGTATAAACCCAGGCATCCTGTTCTTTAAAGTCATCCGGGGATTTTGTTTTTTCAACAATGACCGGCAGTTTTACCCTGATATAGACGCTTTTTTGCAGGTTGTCAGGATAAAAACCTTCCAACCGGTCAATAATTTTCATGATTTTTTCCGGATGCTTGAACGTCATCAGCTCACCTACAACCAGATCCTGGCAGTTTTCAAATGGGATGAGCCCGGGGAAACCAATGGGCAGATGGTAGAGAAAACCCTGGCAGTATGCCGGTCTGATGGAAAGGGTTTTCCGTTTTAAAAACCGATTGAAATTAGGATAGCGCTTCATTAAACTGCCATAGAAAAAAAAGCAGTTGGTTTCAGCCACTGCGGCTTTTCTCATTTCAGTCAGTACTTTAAGGCGATTATTCAGTTTTTCAACCATAGTTTTGCTGTTTTAAAACAGAAATTCCCGGATAAGTTTAAGGAAAGTTATGATGTCTATTCTTGATAGACTCACTAAAGCGGGCTATGCCCGCAACCCAGATTTTACTTTACCATGAAGACATAAAGAACATGAAGAATATGTAGTGTTGTAAAGAATCTTCATGAACTTTATGGTGAAAACATTCGTTTATATTTTCAAAAAAGATAAAAACTTTCACGGAGGCACAAAGATACAGAGAACCCTGTTATTTGTACTCCGTGTATAGCATAAAATAATCTTTTTATCAATAATCCGGCCTGGAAAAAATATTTTGACTTCAGGTGTCTATGTTAATCTAAGGACATGAAATCATTATTGTTATTTTCTACCGTTTTGAGTTGATAATTTGGTAATAGTCGAGGACTTGGTGACTGATATTTTGGAGGAACAACCATCCCGAAAAAAGTTGATGGCGGCGGCATTGCGCTATGAGCAGGGGAAGCAGAAAGCCCCGGCCGTGGTAGCCAAGGGCTCCGGGGTGGTGGCTGAAAAGATCATTGAAATGGCCAAGCGCCATGGCATCCCTCTACAGGAAAATTCTGAACTGGTGCAGGTGCTGATGAAACTGGAAATCAATCAGGAAATTCCAGCGGAGCTCTACCAGGTTGTTGCTGATATCCTGGCGATGATCTACCGGGCCAGTCAGCAATATCAGCCATAAACCCTTCGCAGTATAATTTACTTCCCTTTCCCTTTCAAAAAAACTTTCCCACCCTTGACAATCAGAAAATCATCATTATAATTTTAATAGTATGACAAAGGAAATTCCTGTTATTACAGCGATCTTTTGCCCAAGTTAAGCGATTTAAACAGTTCAAAATCACGGGGGGCTTATTAGCTCAAAAATCACTTGATTTAGGTTTTAGTCGGTCTCAGGGAAATGGCACCTGTGTAGTATTTAGCCGGAAATGACTGGTTTTCGGATGGTAACCGGGTAGATGCCGGTATCAATTAATCATTTTTATAAGGAGGGTAAAATCATGGCACTGGTAAAATGGACACCGTTTCGCGATTTAATGACTATTCAGGATCAGATCAACCGGTTGTTTGAGGATAGTTTGCAGCGCACGGATGAAAAAGGACTATCCGTACCCTCATGGCAGCCCTTGGTGGATATCTACGAGGATGGACAGGCGATAGTTATTAAAGCCGAGCTGCCGGAGGTGGATGAAAAGGATATCCAGGTTAACATTGAAGATGGAACATTGACCATTAAAGGTGAGCGCAAACTTGAACAGGAGGAAAAGAAGGAAAATTATCATCGGGTTGAACGTTTCTATGGTTCCTTTGTGCGCTCTTTCGATCTGCCGACTACTGTTGATCAGGATGATATTAACGCGGCTTATGATAAGGGCGTTTTAAAAATTACCCTGCCGAAGAGAGAGGAAGTAAAGCCGAAGAAAGTTGATATCAAAATCCAGTAAGCTTTTTTGGTATAGCGGACACGTTTTTTTTCAAGGTAGCCGGAAGTTTGGGGGGGCATTTCTGCCCCCTTCTTCATGCCGTCTTATAAGGATTCAATTTTCTGACTTAAACTAGCAAGCTGAAATTAACATGTTAATTGTCGGTTAGGTTCCATGGATTTATCAATAGAGGTCAGAAGTCAGCAATCAGAAGACAGAATTTTAGTGTTTTTCAATATATTCTTACTCCTGGCTCCTGTCTTCTGACTCCTGATAATGCAATCTAAACTTTTTAATTTAACAGATTTCTTGTGATTCCAACAAGATATACAATTCAGAAAGTTGACATAAGGAGAAATTAACGATCATGGATATGAATAAATTTACTCAGAAAGCCCAGGAAGCGATGATGGAAGCCCAGACCCTGGCCCTGCGTCGTAATCATCAGCAGGTAGATGCCGAACATCTGATGATGGCTTTGCTGCGGCAGGAGAACGGCCTGATCCCCAAGGTAATTGAAAAAGTTGGAGTGGTGCCGGGGACGCTGGAAAAGGAAGTGGAAAAACGTCTGGATGCCATTCCGGCCGTAAGCGGCACTGGAACCACTGCCGGCAGTGTTTATGTGACGAACCGTTTAAATAAATTGCTTCTTGGGGCTCAGGATGAGGCTGCTTACCTTAAAGATGAATATGTCAGTGTCGAGCATCTGTTGCTCAGCTTGCTTAATGATACTTCGGATCCTTTGGCAAAGATATTTGCTGGTTATGGTTTGACCAAAGAAAAGGTTTTGCAGACCTTGTCGGAAGTCCGTGGCAGTCAGCGGGTTACGTCGCAGAATCCGGAAGACACCTACCAGGCTTTGGAGAAATACGGTCTTGATTTAACCCGGGCGGCAAGCCAGGGAAAGCTTGACCCGGTTATCGGCCGGGACGAAGAAATTCGGCGGGTGATCCAGGTCCTTTCCCGGCGGACAAAGAATAATCCGGTTTTGATTGGTGATCCGGGGGTTGGCAAGACCGCCATTGTCGAAGGTCTGGCTCAACGTATTATCCGCCAGGACGTACCGGAAAGCCTGAAAGAGAAAAAATTGATTTCCCTGGATATGGGGGCTCTGATTGCCGGGGCCAAGTTCCGGGGTGAATTTGAAGAACGGCTGAAAGCCGTGCTTAAAGAAGTACATGATTCGAATGGAAAAATTATTCTCTTTATTGATGAGATGCATACGGTGGTGGGTGCTGGAAAAACTGAAGGCTCCATGGATGCCGGTAATCTGCTGAAACCGATGCTGGCCCGCGGCGAGCTTCACTGTATCGGGGCCACGACTTTGAATGAATATCGCCTGCATGTGGAAAAAGACGCGGCCCTGGAGAGGCGTTTTCAGCCGGTTTTTGTGGCTCAACCTTCGGTAGCTGATACCATTTCTATCCTTAGGGGTTTGAAAGAACGCTATGAAATTCACCATGGGGTCCGGATTATGGATGCGGCGCTGGTATCGGCGGCTGTTCTCTCACATCGATATATTAATGACCGCTTTCTGCCGGATAAGGCCATCGATCTTATCGATGAGTCTGCGGCTAAACTGCGGACGGAAATTGACAGCATGCCGGCTGAACTGGATGAGGTTACCCGCAAGATAATGCAGCTGGAGATTGAGCGGGAAGCCTTGAAAAAAGAGAAGGATGAGGCATCCCGTAAGCGCCTGCAGGTGTTGGAAAAAGAGCTTGCGGACCTCAAAGATAACAGCCGGGCGCTGTTGGCCCAGTGGCAGGTTGAGAAAGAAAAGATCAGCCATTTGCAGGCTTATAGCCGGAAGATTGAGGAGACCCGCCTGGAGATTGAAAAAGCTGAACGGGAATATGATTTGAACAAAGCGGCAGAGTTGAAATACGGGGTGCTGGCAAAACTGGAAGAGGAAAAACAGGAGGCTGAAAAGCTCTTGGCTGACCAGGCAGGAAAGAACCGTCTGCTGAAGGAAGAAGTGGATGAAGGGGACGTGGCCGCTATTGTCAGCCGCTGGACCGGTATTCCTGTCAGTCGTTTGCTGGAAGGGGAGCGGGAAAAGCTGGTTCGCCTGGGAGAGCACTTGCATGAAAGGGTGGTTGGTCAGGATGAAGCGGTCAGTGCGGTGGCGGACGCGGTCATTCGTGCCCGGGCCGGGATAAAAGATCCCAATCGTCCCATCGGCAGCTTTATCTTTCTAGGACCCACCGGGGTGGGAAAAACCGAGCTGGCCAGGGC
>JAYEKE010000194.1:3645-8899 GCA_034660915.1 Pseudomonadota bacterium | reverse complement strand
ATAGCGGTATTGGCCGCCGAACGAATCACACGATGTGATTCGCGGCGGACGCCTCGGAAGCCGGCCATGGACGGCCGGCGAGAATGAGCGAGAGCCATGCCGGAACATCCTGACAGCTTAATTTGGGTTGCGGGCGTAGCCCGCCTTAGCCGTCGTATGGATATCCTTTTTGCTGACCGCGGTGTAAACCATGGTGTTTCAGATGGTTTCCTCTTTCAGCCGCTTACCGTTCGTGCCGATGACAATCTTCTTGATCGGCAGACTTTTGCCGGCGGCCTCCAGGCCGTTTTTGACCATCATCGGCAGGCCGGAACAGCAGGGAACTTCCATGATCACCGTGGTGATGCTGTTAACGTCATTCTTTTTGAAGATTTCGCTAAATCTTTCCACGTATTCCTCTACATCGTCAAACTTCGGGCAGCCCATCATCACTACCCGGTCTTTCAACAGTTCCTGGTGCAGCCCGGCATAGGCTACCGCGGCGCAGTCCGCCAGGATCAGCAGGTCGGCATGTTGGAGAAAAGGGGCATGGGGAGGGATCAATTTAATCTGTACCGGCCAATGGCCAAGGGCGGAATGGGCCGCTGTTTGATTTGGGGGTTGATTAGCTTCCTGACAGGCCGATGCCGTTTTAAAGCTTTGCATTTGGGTCGATGGGCAGCCACAGGCCAGGGTTTCAACTGCCGGGCCTGATGATTCGAGATTTTGCAAGTACTCTTCCACTGCTTCCGGGTCAAAATCCTCGGCAACCCGTTCAATGATGGTGATCGCCCCCTGGGGGCATTCCCCAAGACAGGCTCCCAGACCATCACAATATTTTTCCGCTACTACCCGGGCTTTGCCGTCAATAATCTGGATGGCCCCTTCTTCACAGGCCGGCACACAGACGCCGCAGCCGTCGCAAAGATCCTCATTTATTTCGATGATTTTTCGTAAAACTTTCATTTTTCTCTCTCCATAAAGACTGAGGGGTGATTATTTATCAGCCAGCAAAATGGTTTTGGCTAACTGCCGTCCGGTTTCGGTCATCATGTTTTTATCGATCAGAGCTTCCAGGGCCTCCGCGGCCAGTTGTTCTTCTTTCTGGGCTTCCATCAGCTTGACCAGCTGTTCGGCATCATAAACGCACCGGTAATTAACGGTTTCTTCCGCCCGTGGCTGCCGGTGACCTATAATATCACATACTTCATCTATGATCGGTTCTTTAGCTTTCAGGTCGGTGAGCATCTTGCGGGCTACCGCCGGTCCTTCTGTTTCCAGGTGGGCGTCACTGGCATCACCATATTTCTGTTCCGCTTCCTTGGCGCCGATGTCCAGCAAGTAAGCAGCGCAAAGGACAATGGCAGGAACGCCACCTTCCGGCTGAACTATTTTTCCCGCGTATCTGGCAACCTTGGTGGTATGGCCGATACGTTTGAAATCCTTTTTGAAGTAATTTTTAATCTGGATGGCTACCCGATCTTTCAGGAGATCATCCCGTTTGGCCAGCAGCTCCGGTGGCAGCTCTCCCAGACACTGTTCAGCATACTGGCAATAGGAGGCACAGCCAAAATCCATTTTTGGATTGATAATCTGTTTGCCGCAGCCTTTGCAGCGGATAGTGGTCTGGTCCTTAAAAAATTCCAGCATCTGGCCGCAGTTGGGGCAGGGAACATCAAAAATGGCATCGTGTTTCCAGTAACGGGTATCCTGGCCGGGGCACTTCATGCTCGTCTCCTAATACCCCCGGCGGCCGATAGATGGCCGCCGGGCTGTGGTTAATAATGGATTATTCGCCTTTCATCATCGCGGCGATGTCTGTTCCCACCGTGTCAATAGCTTTGATATTGAAATTTTCCACCAGAACCTTGACCACTGCCGGAGAAAGAAAGGCCGGCAGGGTTGGCCCCAAGCGGATGCCCTTGACGCCGAGAAACAAGAGCGCCAGCAGGACGGCAACTGCCTTCTGCTCGTACCAGGCGATGTCGTATGAAATAGGCAGATCATTGATGTCGTCAAGGCCGAAAACTTCTTTCAGTTTCAGGGCGATGACCGCCAGGGAATAACAGTCGTTGCACTGCCCGGCATCAAGGACGCGGGGGATACCGCCGATGTCGCCAAGATTCAGCTTGTTGTAGCGGTATTTGGCACAGCCGGCGGTCAGGATGATCGTGTCCTTGGGCAGTTTTTCAGCCACTTCCGTATAGTAGCTTCTGGATTTCTGGCGACCGTCGCAGCCGGCCATGACCACGAAACGCTTGACAGCGCCGGCTTTGACTGCCTCCACAACCTTATCGGCCAGGGCGAGTACCTGGTTATGGGCGAAACCGCCGACTATGGTGCCGGTTTCGATTTCGGTCGGCGCGCCGCATTGCTTGGCCCGTTCGATGAGCGCGGAAAAATCTTTGGTGCCGCCGGCGGCTCGGTCAGGAACATGGCTAGCTCCCACATAACTGACGACACCGGTGGTGAACAGCCGGTCCAGATAGGTGTTTTCTTTTTTCAGTGGTACCAGGCAGTTGGTGGTCAGCAGGATTGGCCCGTTGAAAGATTCGAATTCCTTGTTCTGGTGCCACCAGGAGCTGCCATAATTGCCGACGAAATGATCATACTTTTTGAAAGCCGGATAGTAGTTGGCCGGTAGCATTTCACCGTGGGTATAGACATCGATGCCGGTACCCTCGGTCTGTTTGAGCAGCTCTTCCATATCTTTCAGATCATGGCCGCTGATCAGAATGCCGGGATTGCCGCGCACCCCTATATTGACCTCGGAAATCTCCGGATGACCATAGGTTGAAGTGTTGGCCTTGTCCAGCAGGGCCATGGTATTGACTGCCGTTTCCCCGGCTTTCATCACCAGCCCGACCATTTCGTCTACTGACAAGTCTTTGGTGGTGGAGGCCATTGCTTCCATGATGAACTGATAGATATCGTCCTGCTCAAATCCCAGGATGGCGGCGTGGTCGGCATAGGCGGCGACCCCCTTGAGGCCGATGATCAACAGCTCCCGTAAAGATCTCACATCCTCATTTTCAGTGGCCAGAACGCCGACTGTTTTGGCTTTTTCAGCAAATTCAGCCGGATTATCGGCAAACCAGGTGGCCGCATCCGGCAAAGCTTCAGCAAATTCCTTGCTGTTTTTTTCCTTATAAGCTGCCAGAAATTTGTCCCGCAACTGATCCCGGCGCTTCAAGCCCTCTTTAATCATGGCGACGAAACGGTCATCGTCCCAGCCGGCGTTGGTAATAGTGGCAAACAGGGCTTTAGCCACAAACAGGCTGGTTTCCTTATCCAGGACATTAAACTCTTTTAACTTGTCGCCGTAGACGGCGATTCCTTTTAATACATGAATTAAAAGGTCCTGCAGGTTAGCGGTCTCTTCCGGTTTACCACAGACGCCCTTGATGGTGCAGCCCTGGTTTTTGGCTGTTTCCTGACATTGAAAACAAAACATGGTGATCTCCTTTCCCGTATGGGGTTGTTGTCTATTCTTTATTAATATAATCCTGTTTATATCGTTTCGTCAACTTCATATCCATGACTTAAGTCAAGAGAACAAGATTTTTTTAAAAATTATTTTCCGGAAATTCTGAGGTCGGTATCGGTGTGCTTAAGCACCTCGCCGAACCGTTCGCCATGTTGATTATGTTGCTGGAAAATATCCAGACATTTTTTAGTCATAACCAGAGTTTCACTGGCTGAGTAGATGCCGGGCAATTTCTGACCCAGCTGGGGATGTCGTCCCAGTTTGCCGCCCACCAGGAGGCGAAATCCCCGAATGGATTCACTGATGGTGCCGGTGGGACAAACGGTGATGCACTGGCCGCAGGAAAGACAGGGTGGGGTGGAAATGGTTGGGCTCAGACCATCTTTATCCAGGGTGATTGCCTGATCAGGGCAGTTCTCCACACAAGTGCCACAGCCACTGCATGGTTCTTCGGTAATCTGTGGTTGAGAAATGCTGATGATGCCAAGGTCAGCGATCTGGGGGCGGGAACAGGCATTGGGGCAGCCGGCGATAACTATGCTGAACTGGTGATGGAATTTGAGTGGTCCCTTGATTTTCTGCCGGAAAAAAGTGGGCAGGTCGCGGCCGGCCAGTAGCGTTTCCAGCTGTTTAACCAGTTGATAGTCATCAATAAGGTTGTATGGACAGCCATCGCTGCCCATGCAGGTTTCGATACTGTACCCCGGCAGTTGCAGCTGGTTCTGTTGTTTTCCAGAGAGGAAATTGTGCCGGCACTCCTCCAGGTGTTTGACCGTAACGATGGCTGCCTGCTGGCGGTTTGCTTCCGCCTCAACCATGGCACGTATCTTTTTACGGATGAAAAAAGGACTGCGGGATAATTTCTTTTCAGCTTCAGGCTGCCATTCCATTTGCATTTTCTCCTTTGGCTTCAGCTTGGGTTTAAACTACTGCATAGCATAAGAGAAAGCATTGACTTAGATCAAGGTGGCTGCGGAATTTGTGTTTGGTGGGCTGTAAAGTCGGAAAAATAGGGACGGAAAAATAGGAAAAATAGGGACACTTCCCATATTTTTTCTTGCACTATTCGTCCTTCTGTCGTATCATTCCCACATGCCGAGAATCGCCCGCATTATAGCTCCCGGTTATCCCCACCATATTACCCAGCGGGGCAATAACCGCTCAGATGTCTTTTTTGATGACGATGATCGTCAAACCTACCTGAAACTCTTGTCGCAATATGCACAGAAATACTCCATGAAAATCTGGGCATACTGCCTGATGGATAATCACCTGCATTTGTTAGCTGTGCCGGAAAGCGAGCAATCTCTGGCGCGTGGAATCGGTCTGACAAATCAGGTTTATACTCAGTATCTAAATCGTAAGCTGAGGCAATCCGGGCGCATCTGGCAAAACCGTTTTTTTTCTTGTATCGTTGAAAATAACAAATATCTATGGGCGGTTGCCCGGTATATTGAATGTAATCCTGTAAACGCCGGTTTGGTTGATAGGGCAGAAGAATATCCATGGTCCAGTGCCAAAGCTCATTTGCTGGGGACGGATGACTCATTGTTGTCCGAACTATCCTGGCTTGGCTCGGGTGATCTTGAATCCTATGTAAACTTTGTAAAAAATGTCGATACTGGAACGGATAATGCCATCCGCAGAGCAACCGCAACCGGGCGGCCTTTTGGGTCGGAAACATTTATTGACGAGATGGAATTCAGACTTGGCAAGTCTCTACGACCGAAAAAGCCAGGTCGACCTCCAAAGAAGTAGGGAATATGGGGAGTGTCCCTAATTAAAATC
>JAYEKE010000194.1:0-3545 GCA_034660915.1 Pseudomonadota bacterium | reverse complement strand
GCGGCCTTTTGGGTCGGAAACATTTATTGACGAGATGGAATTCAGACTTGGCAAGTCTCTACGACCGAAAAAGCCAGGTCGACCTCCAAAGAAGTAGGGAATATGGGGAGTGTCCCTAATTAAAATCCAAAGAAGTAGGGAATATGGGGAGTGTCCCTAATTAAAATCTGGGGAGTGTCCCTAATTAAAATCTCCATCTGAGGTTACTAAGATGGAGATTTATATGGTTGCTGACTATTTTGGAGATTAGAACTTGTATGTCAAGCGGGCCCAGAAGACATCTTCGTCATGGCCGCCCACCACGTTGGTGTAGCTGGCTGAATGATCCATCTCGTTGTAATGGGAATACTTCAGCAGCCCGGTAAGGTTTTTGTTGATTTTTTTGACCAGCAGGAGGTCGATCTCATCACCGTATTGGTCGTCAAAGTTGTTGTAATCATCGTCGGTGGTATCGAAATAGTGATAAACGGCTTTCAGCTTCACGCCCATGAGCTTGGTTCCCGCTTCAACAAAATAATCTTCCAGACCGTTTTTCAGCTTGCCGCCGTTGGTGGACAGAAAAACATCGGCCCAGCCGTTGAATTTGTGGGCGGTGCTGAACAGGGTATCGAACGGCCGGTCATCGCCATCCAGCCCTGAGATATAATGGTAGCCGGCGCCAAAGCGGATTTTGGCGATGGTGTAACCAATGCCGGTATTGATCATATAGCCGTCGTGATCCTCTCCGTCGGCGAAGTCACTCTGGTAGGCGCCGGTAAGATCATAATCAAAAACGGCAATCTTGCCGTTGAGGCGCAAACCATAGGTGGCTGAGTCACGGGCGCTGTCGGCATCGCTTTTCGTATCTAGGAGATAGCAGAAGCCGGTGATGTTCAACCCTTTAATTCCGGTATATTTGGCATTGAGGAGGACCAGAGCGTCCAGGTCGACATAATCAAGGAGGATGGTGTTGACTTGGTTGACATAGGCGCCATAGAGTTTCAAGTCTTTGATTGACGTGTTGGTCAGGGAGACGGCGTCAAAGGACTGGCCGTTCTGCCGCCAGCCGATATTGCCGATCAGTCTGGAATCATTAAGAATAATTTCCTGGCGTCCCAGGCGCAGGGTGGTATCGGGAAGCCCCTTGAAATCCAGAAAAACCTGGTGAACCCGGTTGCCCTCGGGATCGGCAATGACATCGTAATCGGTATCTTCGGGGGCGTAATGATCCGCTAGCGTGGTGAGGTCGTGAAGTTGAATGTAAACGCTGCTGTTCAGGTATTCTCCGGTGCGATAGCCAACCCTGGTGCGCAGATTGAGGGCTTTAGCCGAGTCTTTGTGGTTGTCCTGGAGGTCGGAATATTCATATCCCAGCCGCAACTCTAAGGTGGGAGTACCGCTTTTCAAAACTTCCGTCACTTCATCAATAATGGAGGCGCAATTGGCCTTGGGGAGATAACTGAAGCCCATGGCTATACAGACGATAATGGCGAGGGTGAATATTCTGGTTGTTGTTCGTAATAATGTTTTCATGTCAAGTCCTTTCAGTTGGATTTACTTGTGGCGGCAAGTGCTGGAGTGATATGTTCGTGGTCAATTTCCACGTAGTGGGCGATCAGCATGACCAAGCGGGCGTAAAAAGGGATCATCTTATGTTTTAAAAATGACTGTGCCAGCTGGGGAACCCAATTAACCAGGTGGCGCGCCAGAAAATCGGCTTGTTGCTCAGCCTGATTCCGGCTGCAGAGAAAATGCATGAACTCCAGTTCGGTAGCCAGGTGGTCTGGCATGTCGCGATCGCTTAAGGTAATTCCCTGCCGGCCGTAAAGTGATTCGAGGTCGGCGAGGAAAGCGGCGGTTTTCTCCGCTTTGACCTCCGGCATGATCGTAGCTGATTCATAGAGGGAAAACGATGGCTTGTTGACTGCCAGGTCAAAATGGGAAGTATAGGTGACCTGCAGGTCTTCCAGCTGGGCAAAACCGCCCAGTTCCTTTTGCAGAATGGATAACTTTCCAGTCAGAGCCTGGTATGCCGCCGGCAGTTTTTCCAGCTGGGCGGCGGTTTCGGTAAAAAACACCCCGCTGCTGAGGCTTTCGGCGTTTTCTTCCACCGGGTAGTCGACAGCCAGGGAAAGATATTTGTAGATGGCGCTTCTGGCGATATCCTGACTTTTGGTCATGAAAAATCTCCTTATTTCGTAACCACGGTAACGAACAAGCCCCTGTGTTTGCCCGTTACCGTGAGTAATAGTGTTGTCTCGGGCAACCACAAGGGGTTGCTCCTACGATTGTTTTAGATTTTCCAGGTCGGATAGGCGCACAAAACATCCATCAATTCAGATTTTGGCTTGCTACGTTCCTTTTCCATGGTGGCTTTAACCTGGTTGATCACCGGGCTGAACTGTTTTTTCAGGTAGGCGTCATCTTCGCGTTGACCATGTTCATTACCCTGGCTGTCGATGGCGTTCGGGCCGAAGACCGGCGGGATATAGAAGATCTGCGGTTTGGTGCCGAATTCTGGATGCAGGGGTACGGCCTTGAATTTTTTGACCAGCTCGTATACCGGGCTTTCGGGATCGTCGAGGTCACCGAAGAAGCGGGCCTTGCCGGGGCAGTTCTGAACGCAGATGGGCGGCATGCCCTTTTCCACCCGGGGGTAGCAGAGGATACATTTTTCCGCTTTATCGGTATTCTTGTTGATGAAGATGCGTTTGTAAGGACAGGCGTCAACGCAGTCCCCCGCTCCCTGACAGAGTTCAGGATCAATGAGCACTGTGCCGTCAGCCCGCTTGTAGATCGCCTTTTCCGGGCAGGCGGGAATACATTTAGGATCTTCGCAGTGCATGCAGCCGATCGGCAGGTAATAGAACCAGGCATCGGTAACATCTTTACCCTGGCCGATGTCCTCATCCCAGTTGGGGCCGCCTTTCATTTTGGCCAGAACCTTCGGCATCCCCTTGCCGGGATTGTTCTGCAGCTTTTGATAATCGAATTTTGGCACCGCCTCATAATCGCTTTCAGCCATCGGCAGTCCTTTGATGGATTTTTCTTCCCAGTTCTTCGGGTAGCCCGTACCCGGCCGGGTTTCCACCATGGCAAACCACATATGATCGGCGCCGTCCCGATCGCTCCACAACATTTTGCAGGCGACAGTGCAGGATTGACAGCCGAGACATTTATTGAGATCAATAACCATTCCCCACATAATGTCCTCCTATATTTTCATCTTATTTAGTGCCTTACAGGTTGTTTTCTGGTTTGAAAAACAAGAAAATGTTCTGATAAGAGCACTTATTTGCGGGCGCACTAATTAAATTTTTGGTTGCGGGCATCAAACTCGCATTAGATTTTCTTAACTTCCACCGAGGTATCACATTCACTGCCGGTGACGCCCCAGAAGTTCCAGCCGTATTTCAGGTGGTAAGATGGAGCTCCCGCCTCTTCGGGATATTTGGCTGACTGGGTCGGTTTCGGGCGAATCGGGGTGATCAGGTTAAACCACCCTTCGCGGCAGTTGAACATCTCACCGCCGTTTTCGACTCTGACTTCACCGTCGCGAATACCGG
>JAYEKE010000193.1 GCA_034660915.1 Pseudomonadota bacterium | reverse complement strand
CGTACCTGGATCGGTATGGATCGAGCCTTTCACCATCGAGCAATTCCAGGGCATCGAGAACAGCCGTGGCCTGTTTGGTACGGCTTTGACCGGCAATGGCTCGTAGTGCATCTTGTGCCGCCTGTGTTCGGTTATCTCCGGTGATGAGAACTGAGAAACAGGGATACTCCGGCGCTTGTTCCTGGAAATTCGTGCTCAGGCAAATGCCTGCCACCGTATTTACCAGATCGCGGAAATTGATCCGCTCGTGGGAGGCGATACCGGATAGATCACGTATGGATTTTCCCTTGGCCCACTCGGTGAGGGTTTTGTTGCGCCCCTGATAGGTCACCTCGAATGCGTCTGTCATATGCTTCTGCAGCCACTGAACCAGATCCCGCAGAAAGTTCGACGATTTGGATTCATAGGTGGACTTGGCGTGTCCGGAGGAGGTGGATGCCAGATCGAGCGCCGCGGCGTAGTTGCTGAGTGTGGTGCGAAATTCATCATCGGCATTCGTCAGGCGCAGGAAGACTTCATCAGCCTTCTTCTCGTCCTTAAAGTGCGGCGCTTCAAATGGCTGGATGAAATAGATATAAAAATCCCGCGGTGGAACGGCTGTAGAGCGCTCATTAGGTGCGCCGAAGAAAAGATATCCCAGACGGGCTGCCTTCCGTTCCAACCATTCCAGTTCATACTGCCAGATCTTGTAGCCGGTAGCATAGGTCTGGTCAGTACACTCCATGACCCTTCTCAGAGCTTCGTAGTAGTAGCGGTCGAGCTGAGATGTATCGAGGCTTTCAGCCCGCTTTTCAATCAATGCGTCGAAGTCATCGGTCTTCTTGAGATCGAGATAGTACTGCCGGTTGTCCGGGTTGGCGGAGATGAACTGCCCGCTGACGGTTTTATGGATTTCCCTTAAGACCGTCTCCACCTGGGAGAGCAGGTCATCGGCCGGATCGCCTCCCAACTCCTCAATTCCCGGCTGATAAAGACAGAGCGCATCCCGCAACTCCTTTGGCGTAGCCCCGAGCGTGGCATAAATGTCGCCGGTGGTGAGCCGATGCACTGACAGGGCATGGATGAGCCGCAGCGCCATGGGCTTGTAGGCCGGGCGCGTGAATGCCTGCTGAATGCGGGACTCCAGCACCTGGCTGCAATCGATGACCGCCTTAATGTCAGGCACGGCTCTGAAAGACGGATTCTCTCGGAGGTTGGTCCAATAGGTATCGTAGGCGATGAGGCCGGGCCGGTCGTCCGGCATATCCTGATCGAGCATCTTCTTCATGGCCAGGGACAGGGTCTTAAGAACTTCGCGTTTCTCAACCGCAGTCACCCGCTCAAATGTGTCGATGTAATCGGGGTGAACCGGGAAGAGGCGGACGAATTCGTCCATGCGCTCGTTCATGTGCCCGTAGAATTTGCCGAAGGGCGTCAGATACTCGCGTATCTTGGCCTGCTGCTCGCCGGTTTTTTTGAGCAATCGTTCGGCCACCACAAACTTAACGTCCTTGCGGGCGATGAGAATCTGCTCGAAGCGATCCTTCACTCGACGGATGCTGTCGGCCACGAAGGAAAACCGGGGGCTGTCAAAAATGGCTTCCTGGACGCCAGCCATGAAACGGAAACGTAGATCCTTGCAAACCTCGCCGATTTCACGCAGGAAGTTTAGGTCCAGAATGAGTTCCTGGTCCTTGCGTGTGCGCAGGTAATCGAGCAGTTCGTCCACCACAAGAAGCAGACCGTGGTCAGGGAATCCCTGATGAAATGCGGTCATCATCTCCTCGAAGGAGCGCTTGTTGTTAACCACATCGCCGGCAGAAGGAAAAGAGTAGTTCACAACACCCATCGCTGTCAGATGCTCTTCGAGCTCGGCCACAATAATGTCACGCAGGGACATGGTGGTGGCTCCGATCTCAGTACGTACCACCTTGAACTTGCCGGTAATCCGTGACGCGGCATCGGCGACTTTCGCATTGTTCAGACTGGATGCAAGTTCAGGGTTTTCGGCAAGTCCGGAGATCACCGACATAAGGTGCGATTTACCGGTGCCGTAGTTTCCGACGACAAGCAGCCCTTTATTATCAACGGGTTGATCAAACTGAAGCTGAGGAATAACGAGATTTATAAGCTTCTCAGCCATTTCATCAGAAATGACGTAGGTCTCCACAAACTGACGGGCAGCAGCGGCTTCGTCGGCATCCCGCAGCTGAACCACGGATTCGATGGGCTCAAACTGAATCAGATCACCATATTTCATAAATAAACCTCCAACCACTAATGAACACGAATAAACACGAATTTTTCTTTATTAGCGTTCATTAGCGTTAATTCACGGTTTTTCTTCATGTCGCTACCCCTGCCTGCCGGCAGGCAGGTCTGAACTTACCACCAGAAAATCACGGACCATATAGCGGCGGTACTCCGGATGGTCCGGTACGGCATAGATCATGTGGTCGCCATCAATGGAGCCGTTCCATGCAGCAACCACAGTCTTGTTACGAGAAAGTCCCTGGAGAAGCCGCAGAGGGTCCTGCTTCAGGGACACGTCAAATAAAATCTCTATATTGTCAAACAAAACAACTCCTGCCTGCGCCGAACCTTCGGCAGGCAGGTCACCGGCGATATCGTTCATGATCTCTCTCAGCAGTCGGGGAAGTTGCAACGCCCGCTGCCGCTCAGTCAGATCAAGCATCCGGCGTGACAGCTCCAGGTTGACGTTTATCAGCGGAGCACCGATGCGTTCTTGTACTTCTTTGAGTGCAGTTGTTTTCCCAGCTCCTGCCGGAGCCACGGCCAGCATGAGCCGGTGATATAATTCCGCGGCCTGTTTGATCTTCCACACAATCTGATCAGCAAGTGGCTCTGCCATTACTGTTCTTCCTTTGTATCCGGCTCTTCGGCTCGTGTTTCATCCAACCATCGGTCGATGGCCTTCTTCCGGAAACGCCAATGCCGTCCCACCTTCTGAGACGGAACCTTACCTTCCCGAACGAGCTTATAGAGTGTGGATTTCGGGATTTTCAGATATATGGAGAGCTCTTCGATGGTCAGGACATCGCCTGGCTTTTTATCCATCAGCTATACCTCTCTGACCGCAAGATAAAAATTCTTCACAATACTTCATAATGATCGATTTATATACAGTTAGTGACAGTTGCTGTCAAACATTCATTGGAAATATATGAACATAACTTTTTCCCCTGATCATATCAATTTCTGCGACTTCGTCAAAGAGTTTGCAAGAGGAAAACATATCCCGATGAATCCCATTGACAACCGCGGCCACCGATGGTAGCAAAAAATATGATTCCTATTTACAACTTTTCATGAAAGCACCAAGTTTGCAATGAAAAAAGCTGAAAAGAAAATGCCAAATGAAATTGTAGAACGATGTTCACAGCTTCGCAAAGATTTACATTACCATAACTACCGTTATTACGTCCTTGATCAGCCGGTCATTTCCGACTTCGCTTACGATGCTATGCTGCAGGAGCTGGAAGACCTGGAGAGAAAGTATCCTGAGCTGATCACCCCGGACTCTCCCACTCAGCGAGTCGGGGCTGCCCCCTTAAATAAATTCAGTCGGATAGATCACCGGCTGCCCATGTTCAGCCTTTCCAACACCTACAATACCCAGGAAATTATCGATTTTGAACAGCGTTTGCAAAAATTACTTAGTGAAGAGCAAAAAATCACCTATGTGGTGGAACCAAAACTTGATGGTCTGGCGGTGGAACTGGTGTATGAACAAGGGATATTTGTCCGTGGTTCAACCCGCGGAGACGGCCTTACCGGCGAGGATATCACCCATAATTTAAAAACCATCGGCTCCCTGCCACTCTGTTTTCTCCCCCAGTCAACGCCGTTTCCTGACCGCATTGACATCCGCGGTGAAGTCATCATGCCCCTCCAGGAGTTGGAAAATCTTAACCGCAGCCGGGCCCGGGAAAAATTGCCACTGTTTGCCAATCCCCGTAATGCCGCCGCCGGTTCCCTGCGCCAGCTGGACCCCCGGATTGCCGCCCGTCGTCATCTCGATCTTTTCTGTTATGCGGCGGGCTTTCAGGAAGGCATAGCTTTTGACAACCAATGGGAGCTCCTGTCTCAACTTGAAAAATGGGGATTGAAAGTTACAACCAACCGTTACCTGGCCCACAGCAGTAAAGAAATCATTGAACATTGCCGGGAAATCGAAATCTTACGGAACCAACTCCCGTATGAAATTGATGGAGCGGTCATCAAGGTTAACTCGCTGGCACTGCAGCGGCAACTGGGAGAAAAATCCCGCAGCCCCCGCTGGTCAATTGCCTATAAGTTCAAAGCCCAGGAGGAAACCACAAAGTTAACTGCTATTATTGTTCAAGTAGGCCGTACAGGGGCCCTGACACCGGTGGCCATCATGGAACCGGTGAGGGTGGGTGGTGTCGAAATAAGCCGGGCCACCCTCCATAATTTTGACGACCTGCAGAATAAGGACGTCCGCATCGGCGACCAGGTTGTTGTCAAACGGGCCGGCGATGTTATTCCGGAGATCGTTGCTCCAATTACAGCTCTGCGTGATGGAAGCGAAAGGCCTTTTCCACCCCCAATCCATTGTCCCGTCTGCGGTGCCCATGTAATCCGGGAACCTGAAGGAGTCATCTACCGCTGTACCGCCGGACTGGCCTGCCCGGCCCAGCTGACCGGCAGTATTTTTCATTTCGGCAGCAAACGGGCAATGGACATTGATGGTCTGGGCATCAAGCTGGTTGAACAACTGGCGGGAGAGGGAATCGTAAAAGATCTTGCCGACCTTTACACCCTAAATGCAGATATCCTGGCCGGACTTGAGCGCTGCGGAGAAAAATCGGCCCATAATCTGCTGACAGCCATTGAAGAAAGTAAACAACGTCCTTTACCCCGTTTTATTTATGGGCTCGGCATTCGTCATGTGGGAGAACATCTGGCAAAAGTGGTGGTCGATAATTTTCCTGACCTCCTGAAGTCTGGACCGCCTGACATTGACTCATTAACGGCAATTCCGGAAATCGGCCCACAGGTAGCCCAAAGTATCTATGAATTCTTCCAGGAAGAAAAAAATCTGCAGGTCATCCGGAAACTGCTGGATCATGGAGTAAACCCCAAAGCAGCAGTCAACCCCCTTGATGGTCAGCAGCCCCTGGCCGGCAAAATCTTTGTCATTACCGGCACCCTCTCACAACCCCGCACCCGATTTAAAAGCCAATTGGAGGAAGCTGGAGCCCGGGTATCCGGCACTATCAGCCAACAAACCGATTATCTGCTTGCCGGGGAAAATCCCGGCAGCAAATTAAAGCGGGCCCGGGATTTGGAAGTTATGGTTATTTCTGAAGAAGAGTTGAAAAAGCTATGAGCAAAGAAAAATCTCTGCCGCAAGAAACAAAAATTCAGGAATATGATCCTGATTTTTTTCACCGATTCGCCGACCTGAGCTACACTTGGGAAGCATGGCGCAATCCAGCCGGAAAATTCATCTACGTTTCGCCTTCATGTGAACGGATCAGCGGCTATTCTGCTGAAGAATTCTATCATGATGATAAACTGATGGAGAAGATTATCCATCCGAATCAGCTCAATAGGTGGCTGAATCACCAGCATAAAATTTTGCAAAGTGGCGAGCATGAATCCCTGGATTTTCTCATTGTCACCAAATCAGGCATTGAAAAGTGGATCAGTCATTACTGTTATACGGTCTATGCGAAAACCGGGGAACCAATAGGAATCCGCAGCAGCAATAATGAGATTACGGTCCGCAAACAAACCGAGGAAGCATTGGAAAAAGCGGCCAGGATTGATCCGTTGACCGGTCTTTTAAACCGTCGCGCTCTCATGGCCAGGATTAAAAGTGAGGAAACCCGTTTTTTACGCAGTAAACGCTCTTTCTGCCTGCTGATGGCTGATATTGATCATTTCAAGCGGGTCAATGATACCTATGGCCATGATGCCGGGGACTACATCCTGAAAGAACTGTGCCATTTGCTGACCGACAAACTACGTTTACAGGACAGCATTGGTCGCTGGGGAGGAGAAGAATTTCTTATTATGCTCCCGGAAACCGGTATTGACGGGGCGAGCTTTGTGGCGGAAAAGCTGAGAATGGTAATTCAAAACCATGATTTTCTCTACCATGAGCATCAACTGTCCATCACTGTCAGCTTTGGCATCAGTACATACAAGGACAAAATGACCATTGACAGCTGTCTCAAAAAAGCTGATGACAACCTCTATCGGGCAAAAAAGCAAGGGCGTAACCGGGTGGCTTACTGAGGGAAGAGCATACAATTATGGCTCAACTTTCTGAGTTGTTCTTGCCGACGACAGGCAGGGCTGAAAGAAACTTCTGGGGATGTTCCGGCATGGCTCTCGCTCATTCTCGCTGGCCGTCCATGGCCTGCCTGTGCGTGCCGCACGCAGACAGGCCGGTTGTGGGGCGCGCTAAAGCAATGTCCCCGATTGTCCGCCGCGAATCACGTCGTGTGATTCGTTCGGCGGCCAATACCGCCTGCCTGTCGGCAGACAGGCTATGAGCCAAGCCCGAACATCCTGCTAATATGTCCCTGGCAATGCAAGTCAGAAAGTTGAGTGAAGGAGAAATCATGAAGCCAACCGACTTCCCCAATCTCCTGAAAAAAGGAGGAACTGCTTTGCTGATCCTGCTGATCTGTTGTGGCATATCCCTGAGCGGCAACGCCGGAGAAAACAGCAAATCCTTGAAGGAAATGCAGAGCCCCTATGATTACAAGAACTATGATGCCATCATCTCCGGCAAGGCTTCCAAGCTTAAGGATGGTAGCCGGATTACAGTAAAAGGCAGTTTCACCAATAACTACTGGGATCTTTTCTGCGATATCGATGTCTACCTCACCACCATCAAAAAAGATGGCACAAAGGGAACGATAAAACGCTTCTACCTGGGAGACCTGCTGGAGGGGGAAACAGGAAAGTATGAACTTACAGTAACCCCATCGGAGCAAATTGGCAGTCTGGAACTAACCTTCATCTACGAAATCTGCTCCACCAGACATGAAACTCCGGCTGATTTTATCACCATCAATATCCACTGGCCACCCAAATGAACTTGAAGTTAAGTGCTTCACGGGTTCTTTGCCGCCAGGCAAAGGTTCCGATGAAGAAACTTATGCAAGGCAGGGAGAAAACAACTTCCTACTGATAAGGAACCAGACAGATAAAAGTCAACCCTTTAGATCCGGCCTTGAAATTGTGTTTTTCACCACCGGGGACAAAAACAACATCCCCAGGCACCAGAGAAGTATCCTGACCTTCAGCACAGACAAATCCACTACCGGAAAGGATGAATACTTCATGTTCCCAGTCATGGTCGTGGTACGGAGTCCGACCATCGGCTTCAACCTCAAAAACCCGCATGGCAAAATTTTTTGCCCCATCCGCTTCATTGATGACCCAGCGAACACTAACTCCTTCGGCCCCGTCCAGCTCCACCGGCTCTTTCTCCACCTTTGAATAATGTACATGCTTCATCATGCATTCCTTTTTTCAGTTTAGTATAGACTATAGTAGCCTTTGTTAGCTGTAATTTTCTTTAGCAACAGTCACATCTCAACTTTCTGAGTTACGCTCGGTCTGTGGGGCGCGCTAAAGCAATGTCCCCGGGAATCAGAGAAAAGTACTCATATGTAAACCACCCGTTCGCTATGCTCACTTGAGAACACAGAGAACATGAAGGAAAACATCAGGTTGTTTCTCTGTGTCCTCTGTGTTCTCAGTGGTAAAAAATTATTATGTTTTGGGTTGCGTACCTTAAGCCCGTTTTTCAATCCTATGACAACTGTTGCAGGCACCGGTTACAAATCCCCGGGAACTCAGCATCTTCAGCTGTCAACTGAACGTTATAACGCCAGCAGCGCTGGCACTTATCCCCAGTAGCCTGATGAACCACAACTTTAAACTCAGGCAACTCGTCACTGATTCCCGCTTCTCCGGTGGCCAGCTTCCTGATCTCAACCTGCGAAACAATAAAGATATCGGCTAATTGGCTGGCGTATTTTTCTAGCAAAGTCAATGTTTTACCACTGGCAGCCAGCTCCAGACGGGCATCTAAAGAGAGGCCGATAATCTTTTCCTGCCTGGAGGTTTCCAATTGTTTCAAAACCAGCTTGCGAACTTCCAGCAGTTCATCCCAGACGGCTGCCAGTCGGGGATCATTATAGTCGTCAGACAGACAGGCAAATTTATGCAGGTAGACACTGTCTTTTTCCCCAATACCGGGCATATACTGCCAGACTTCATCAGCGGTAAAAGAAAGAATCGGAGCACACATCCTCACCAGGGCATCCAGAATCAAGTACATGGTAGTCTGGGTTGAACGACGAGCGGGCGAATCAGCCTGTAAAATATAGAGCCTGTCTTTGACCACATCCAGATAAAAACCGCTTAAGACTACCACACAAAAATTATGAATAGAATGGTAAATGGTGTGAAATTCATAAGATTCATAGGCCGCCAGTACCTTTTGCTGCAATTGACAAAGCTGATGCAAGGCCCAGCGATCCAACTCTTCCAGCTCGGCATAATTTACTGTTGTGGTACCCGGATCAAAATCGTAAAGATTCGCCAGTAGAAACCTGAGGGTATTTCTAATGCGCCGATATGCTTCCACCAACCGTGAAAGAATTTCCGTGGAGATACGAATATCATCGCGATAATCCTGGGCCGCTACCCAGAGGCGCAGAATTTCCGCCCCATATTTTTTGATAACCTTATCGGGAGAAATAACGTTCCCGGCCGATTTGGACATTTTTTTACCAGCCCCATCAACCACAAAACCATGGGTCAGGACGGCTTTATAGGGCGCCCCCCCCCGGGTACCCACCGATGCCAGCAGGGAGCTGTGAAACCAACCCCGATGCTGGTCACTGCCTTCCAGGTAGAGATCAGCCGGATAAC